>JAGRIK010000167.1 GCA_020443325.1 Halioglobus sp. | reverse complement strand
TCGCCCGTCGACAGGAGGACATCCAGTTCCCGCAGCACGGGGCGCTCCTGCACCTCGTGCGCCAGCTCGATCAGGCGATTGGTCTCGCCACTCATTGCCGAAACGACCACAACCACGCTGTGGCCCTGGGCACAAAACCCGGCTACCTTATCGGCGACCAGCCCTATGCGGTCAGTATCGCCGACAGAAGTGCCACCAAATTTTTGAACTATGAGACTCATGCTCTCTCGCGTACCCTGCCCGGCGCACTGGGCCGGATTCAAAGGGGCGCCATTAAACAACAAAGCGCACAAAAATCAAACAGTGTGGGAGGTACAAGTCCCCCTAGCTATTCACATCGCCCCCGTTGCGATGACACCCATTCCGGCACAGCCTTCAGCACCTCGGGCAAGGCCTGTACGTCGGTGCCGCCACCCTGGGCCATATCGGGCTTGCCGCCGCCCTTGCCGCCCAAACGCTGGGCAAATTCCCGCATCAAGTCTCCGGCTTTTACCCGGCCGGTGAGGTCTTTAGTAACTCCGGCAGCCAGCGCTATTTTATCCCCCGTCACCGCAGACAATAGAATGACTGCGCTACCGAGCTTGTTCTTGCACTGGTCGAGTGTATCGCGCAGTGATTTGGCGTCTGCGCCCTCAACATTTGCCGCCAGCACCTTGATGCCCTGCACCTCCACCGCGCCAGCGGTCAGGTCAGTGCCGGCGGACGAGGCCAGTTTTTGTTTCAGGCGGGCGATCTCTTTTTCAAGGTCGCGGTTCTCGCTGCGCAGGGTAGCGACTTTGGCCGCCACATTATCGGTGGTGCCCTTCACCACTTCACAGACCGCCGCGAGGTGTTGTTCATTCCGGTCGATCAATTCCAACGCCGCGCTGCCTGTCACGCCCTCTATTCGGCGCACGCCTGAGGCCACCCCGGATTCGGACACGATGCGCACCAGGCCGATGTCGCCGGTGCGCTCCACGTGTGTACCGCCGCACAGCTCCACAGAGAAATTGTCGTCCCCCATGGACAGCACGCGCACTTCGTCGCCGTACTTTTCGCCAAACAGGGCCATGGCGCCACTGGCCACGGCATCGTCCATCGACATCAGGCGCGTTTGCACAGCAGTATTGCTGCGTATCTGCTCGTTCACCATCGCTTCTATCGTTTTCAGCTGCTGCGCGCTCACGCCTTCCGGATGGGAGAAGTCAAACCGCAGGCGCTGTGAATCCACCAGTGAGCCCTTCTGCTGCACATGCTCACCCAGTACCCGGCGCAGTGCCGCGTGCAGTAGATGTGTGGCGCTGTGGTTGAGCCGCGTGCGCTGGCGCACGGCTGCATCGACTTCGGTGCTGAGCCTGTCGCCACATTTCACGCTGCCCTGCAGCACCGTTACGTGGTGCAGGTGGTGATCAGATGACTTCGTGGTATTGGTCACTTCCAGCCGGGCATTGTCGCCGCCCAGGTATCCCGTATCACCCACCTGTCCACCGGACTCAGCGTAGAACGGCGTGCAATCCAGCACCACCACCCCGGATTCATCCGCGCCCAGTTCCGCAACTTCCGTACCGTCGCGCAGGAGCGCCGTGACCACGCCTTCGCCCGCCAGGCTATCGTAGCCGGTGAACCGGGTACTGCCGTCCAGCTTCAGGATGTCGTTGTAGTCCACTTTGAAACTTCCACTCTCCTGGGAGCGGCTGCGCTGTTCCGCCATCGCCGCGTCGTAGCCCGCAACGTCCAGCGTCAGGTTCCGTTCGCGGGCAATATCGTTGGTCAGGTCGAGTGGAAAGCCGTAGGTATCGTACAGTTTGAACACGACGTCGCCCGGAATCTCGGTACCCGCAAGGCCGGCCAGTGCCTCCTCGAGGATTTGCATGCCGTTATCCAACGTGCGGGCAAACTGCTCCTCTTCTGCCAGTAGTGCTTTCTCCGCCTGCGCCTGCCGGCTCCTCAACTCGGGGTAGGCATCACCCATTTGCTCAGCCAGCGTGGCAACCAGCTTATGGAAGAACGGTTTGTCGGCGCCCAGCTTGTTGCCGTGGCGAATGGCGCGGCGAATGATGCGGCGCAGCACATAGGCGCGCCCCTCGTTGCCCGGCAGTACACCGTCGACAACCAGAAACGCACAGGAGCGGATGTGATCGGCAATCACGCGCAGCGAACTGTTCTCGAGGTCCGTAACCTGCAGCAGTTGTGCGGCTGACTTGATCAGCGCCTGGAACAGGTCGATCTCGTAATTGCTGTGCACGCCCTGCATCACCGCCGCGATGCGCTCCAGCCCCATGCCGGTATCCACAGATGGCTTGGGCAGCGGGTGCAGTTCGCCGCTCTGGTCGCGGTTGAACTGCATGAACACCAGGTTCCAGATTTCGATATAGCGATCGAGGTCATCGTCGGCACTGCCGGGCGGGCCACCGGCGACATGCTCGCCATGATCGTAAAAAATTTCACTGCAGGGGCCACAGGGGCCGGTGTCACCCATCTGCCAGAAATTGTCCTCGTCGAGACGGGAGATGCGCTCCTTGGGAAAGCCGATATCCTCAATCCAGAGCTGTTCCGCCTCGTCGTCCGAGATATGCACCGTCACCCAGAGCCTTTCCGGCGGCAGGCCCAGGGTGCCGGTGAGAAACTCCCAGGCGTAGCGGATCGCGTCACGCTTGAAGTAATCGCCAAAGCTGAAGTTACCCAGCATCTCAAAGAAGGTGTGGTGACGCGCGGTGTAGCCGACATTTTCCAGATCGTTGTGCTTGCCCCCGGCGCGCACGCAGCGCTGGCTGCTGGTGGCCCGCACGTAGGCGCGCGGCTCGGTCCCCAGGAACGTGTCCTTGAACTGGTTCATGCCCGCATTGGTGAACAGCAGGGTCGGGTCATTGCCCGGTACCAGCGAACTGCTGGGCACACGCGTGTGCTCATGCTGCTCAAAATAGGCCAGGAAGGCCTCGCGTACTTCTACGGTATTCATATGCAATCTCGGTTGTGCGGCGCGAATCGCCTGGGTTGTTCAGCCCGCCATATGGCCTTCGGCAAATGGCCTGCCACCAATAATATGCAGGTGCAGGTGAAAGACCGTCTGGCCCGCATTCGCGCCGTTGTTGACGATCAGGCGAAACGCGTCGCCCACACCCTGCTGCTCGGCCACCTTCCCGGCGACCAGCATCAGGTGCCCCAACAGGGCCTGGTCATCGGCCTCGGAATCCACAAGCCGCGGAATGCCGCGCTTGGGTATGACCAGCACATGGACCGGGGCCTGGGGATTGACATCGTTGATGGCGATACAGTGCTCGTCCTCATAGAGGAAGTCGCTGGGAATTTCACCGCGGATGATTTTGCCGAAAATTGTATCTGACATGTGAGGGCCTGCCTTGTTGTCTAACCCAGTTTCTCGTCTGCGGTGAGTACCCTGGCTTCGCTTTCCAACATCACAGGGATACCGTCGCGCACCGGATACGCCAGGCCGGATGCCCTGCAGACCAATTCATCCTTTTCCTTATCGTATTCCACCGGCGCCTTGCTGACCGGGCACACCAGAATACTGAGCAATCTTTTGTCGATCATTTCAATCCCACAATCCCGCAATACAAACAAGGGCTGGCATTATACGGGCTTTTCAGGGCTTTGGCATGGGTAGCGTTTAATTGAGTGCGCATTTCTAACAGCGCAGCGAAAGAGAGCCCAGCGGCATTTTGTTCCGCGGCCGCAACGGCTAAGATGGCGCCATGGGACGCTACCGACCACCGCGCCAGCGCGGATCAAAATACATCACTCTCGAAGGCGAGCAAGCGCTGCGGGATGAGTTGCACCAGCTGTGGAAAGTCGAACGCCCCACAGTGGCCGACGCCGTACACGAGGCCGCCAAGAACGGCGATCGCTCCGAGAATGGCGATTACATCTACGGCAAACGGCGGCTGCGTGAAATCGATTCCCGCGTGCGTTTCCTCAACAAGCGGCTGGATGAGGTGGAAGTCGTGCAGCGTGTGCCCACCGATACCGGCAAGATTTTTTTTGGCGCCTGGGTCACGCTGGAAAATGAGGCTGGGGATGAATCGCGCTGGCGCATTGTCGGCCCCGACGAGTTCGACCTGGCACAGCGCAAGCTCAGCATGGACTCGCCACTGGCACGCGCATTACTGGGCAAGCGACTGGATGACGAGGTGCGGGTACACAGCCCCTCCGGAGAACAGGTGTATTACGTCACTGACATCCGCTATCAGACGGACTGAGCGGCGCCGGGGTTATTTCTTGCGACGCCGGTGCAGCCACCACATCGCCACGCCGCTGGTGGCCAGTGTGGCCAGCAACACGCCCATCATGTCCATCCACAATACGCCGAAACGCCCGAACAGGCGCCCACTGTGCAAATCGAGCAGCACCCTCTCCCAGCTCAGCCACTGGCTGGGCGCGGGAATCCGGGCGCGAATACTCTCCGGCAAGCGATCTGGCACCAGCTGACGAATAACGGCACCGCCGGCCGGCGCTCGTTGGGAAAAATCCATCACGTCCAGATCCGCCAGCCACCAGCTGCCGCCGCTCTGCAATACCAGCTGCTCATCGATCAGGCCGATCGCCTGCAGGGGAGCTGGCAAACCGGTACTGGCGCTGACAGATTCCACCAGTGCGCCCTCGCGCGTCAGTAGCAGCAGCTCTTCGGCACATCCGGCATAGAGCAAGTCATCCGCAGCCACCGCTCCCACCAGCCGGCCACTGCAGGGTGCCACCTCCTGTGCATCGAGGTAGACATGTCCGCCGCTCGCGCGTGTCAGCCACTTCTCGCCCAACTTGAAGGCGGGCAGATCCGATGAGTCATCACCGTAGAGCTGCGTCAGCCAGGACCAGGGAACGAAGCTGCGATCGAGGCCCAGCTGTGACGTGTGATTCAGTACGATGCCCGTCACCGCAAGCAGCAGGGCAAACAGGGCAACAACCAAACCCACTCGCCGATGCCAGTGCCACAGAATACCGACCAGGCGGGGGCGGCGTCGCATCAGCCCTGCACTTGCGCGTTCAGCCACAGGGCCAGGCGAGCGACTCTTTCAACCGCGCGCACTGACAGCGTGGCACCTGTAATGCCGTCGATGTGCCCCGACAGGTAACCGTCCGGGGCCAGCGTCAGGCCGCTGAACTGGTCCGTAAAAAAGGAATGGCGAATTTCCCAGCCGCGACTTTCGCGGAACGCCAGCACATCCACACGCTCAATGTGCTGGCCGGAAAGCGCGATGCCCAGTGTAATGGGTTTGTCCTTGCCGATGTCCTCGAGAATCCAGGCCGTGCTGGTGCCGTCGCGCCAGTAGCGCAGGCGCAGTGCGGCGGGCGCCCACCCGACGGCAGCCTCTGCTGCCGACCGTGTTTCATCCGTAAGCCACAGTGTCTCCATCCGTGGTGCTCTATCACCGAACGCCAGCGCCAGGAATTCCTCCCGGCTAAGATACTCCTCGCCAAAAGCAGGAAAAGCCGCCATCAATACGATGGCGGCCAGTACGGTACGGCAAAGCCGTTTGCAATTGCGGGTTACGACCACTAAAAGCTCCAGCCAACTCCCAGGTTCAGGCCATCCAGTTCAGCCTGGTCGGAAGGCGCGTCCTGGAACTGGTAGTCCATTTTGAACACCACGTTCTCCAAAAGCCAGTAGTTAAAGCCGATATCCCATTCACTGAACTCGGTATCGCCGGCGCCGCCAGCCTGGTTATCCCATTCGCTGTAGCGCGCAAAGATTCCCAGATCGCGCATCAACAGCCAGGACGGCTCGATGTACCAGCCTTCCTGCTGATCGGCGCCCTCTTCTATATTGTTGATCGCGTTGTCGATATCCCAGCTGGCTGCCACCGCGCGCACACCGAACGGGCCATTGCGATAAGCCACATGCGCCGAGTAAAGGACAGCGTCAACATCGTCCATATACTTGCCCTGGTACAAATCCTGCTGGTATTGCAGTGTCGCGCCCACTTCGAGGCCGGCAATGCCCGTGTACTTCAGGTTGGCCGTGTAGGCAGGGTCGGAGGCCTCGGCCTCGGATACCTTCTGGCGCCCGTCACGAATCTTGAACTGGCCGTCCTGGGCATCCAGCATCAAGCCCGATGTGAAAGCCGTTTCGTAGCTCCAGCCGGGCGCGATCTCCCCGTTAAGGGCAACACCGCCCTCCCACCAGGTGGTCGGGATGATGTTTCTCTCCACGTTATTGCGTTCAACACCGTAAAAGGTATTGGGTTCGTGCGTCTGGTTAAGAATTCCGACGGGTATCAGGAAAAGGCCCGCCTTGAGCTGTGTCGTACTGTTCAGGTCGTGCTCGATGTAGGCCTGCTCCAGTTCGACCTCGCCGTTCTGGTCGTCACCGGCGATAGAATGCTCCAGTTCGACTTCGGCAAACATCCGGGTGGTGTCACTGAACTCGTGGCCGAGAAACAACACGAAGCGGTGAAAATCGATCTCGTCCTTGTCCTTCCCGGTGTCATTCTGGTCTTCGAGGTTGTTGTAGTGCATTTCCCCGTAACTGCCAATCGATGTGCGCTCGGTCCAGCTGGAGGCCAGCGATTGCCCGCCGGACGAGACGCCCTGCTCTACTGCACTGGCCGTGGCTTCCACCTTGACGTTGGTCTCTTTGATCTCAGCGTCCGCGGAGGCAAGCTGCGCTTTAAGCTCTTTGATTTCAGCCTGTTGCTGCTGAATGATCGCCCACATCTCCTCCATGCTTGGCGTCGCTGCCGCTGCCGCCATTGCACAAAGGCCCAACGCGAGGCCGACTATTACCTGTTTCATGCGAATGTTTCCTGTCCCAAAAAGATTTAATAAGAGTGGGAATGTTATTAGGAAGCATTCTCAAATACAATAAGTAATAATAAACATTCTCATTAAAATTTTTTCTGGTTATCTTTGCGCGAAGAAGACCATGCACGCCACGCCGCTACCGGGCGTATTGCCGTCTATTGACACACCCGCTCGCCCAGGACCCGCGCCGCCGGTGTCAGGTCAGCGCCCCATAGATAATATTCTCCAGTTGCCCCCTGAAGTTAAAGGTGCTCGACGGCATTAACTGGGTCATAAAAACGACGACCAACTCCTCCGCCGGATCAACCCAGAACAGCGTACTCGCCAGGCCACCCCAGAAATAGCTGCCGACCGAACCCGGGAAACCATTGCGCACCGGGTCCAGCTTGGTGGCAAAGCCCAGGCCGAAACCCACACCCTCATAGGCGGATTCACTGAACCCTCCCGTGGCAAAGGCCGACAGGTCCGCACCGCCGGGCAGGTGATTGCGCGCCATGAATGCCAGCGTGCGCGAACCGATGATCCGTGTCCCGTCCACGCTCCCACCGCCCAGCAGCATCTGGCAGAAGCGGTAGTAATCGCCGACGGTGGAGATCAACCCGCCGCCACCCGAATAAAAACTGCGGCTGGCCCAGGCGCTGTCCTGCCCGTCATCGGTCAACTCCATCTCCTTCCTGAGATTGCGCTGGTAGCAGGAAGCGAAGCGCTCCACCTTATCCGGCTCAATCTCAAATCGGGTGTCGTTCATGCCCAGAGGATCGAAAATCACTTCCCGCAGGTAATCCGGCAGACTCTTGCCACTAATGACTTCCACCAGGTGCCCCAGCACGTCGGTCGCCAGCGAGTAGTTCCAGCGCTCACCGGGTGAAAACTCCAGTGGCAGTTGCGCCAGGTCATCGACCATGTCCTGCAATGTATAGCCCGGCCGCACAAGGCCCACCTGCAGCTTGCGATAGGCGTAGTCGATATTGGTCGCACGCAGGAAATCGTAGGTGAGGCCGCTGGTGTGCATAAACAGGTCGCGGATGGTCATGTCGCGGGCCGGGCGCACGGTCTCGAACAGCGGCAGTGAACCGGCGCGCCACACGCGCAGGTCCCGCCAGCCAGGGATAAACCGGTGTACGGGGTCGTCCAGTGAAAACAGGCCGCGCTCGTGCAACGTCATCAGCGCCAGCGAGGTGATCGGCTTGGACATGGAGTAGATGCGCATGATGGTATCTTCGGTCATCGGCGTGCCGCGCGCGACATCGCGCTGGCCCTGTATATCGAGGAAGCACGCCTGCCCGCGACGCGCCACCAGCGTGATACTGCCGGGTATTTTCCCCGGGGCCACGTAGCGCTCGCGCAAATGCTCGCTCACACGGGACAACTGCCCGCCATCAAGCCCAACCGATTCCGGTGTAACAAGTTCCAACATGTAAGACTCCCTGCCTGTGGCAAAACCTGGCTAGTGATACCTGCGCAGGCGTGAAAAGGCAAGTAATCAGTCGCCTGCATGCACCTCCTGCCCGCAGCGGTTACTGTAGATACTTAAACCCAGGTAGCGCCTTAATTCGACATTTTCCGAATATGGGGGGAGCCTGAGAGAAAGTGCCGGGGGCGGGACCGTGTGGCGACACGAGGGCCTGCCCCTGTTTATGGGTACGTCGCCACCCGAGCCTGCACAAGGATGTGCGCTTTTTGGCGTGTCCCGCCCCCGGCGCTTTCTCTCAGGCTCTAGCTCTATCGAAGCGACCCAAATTCAAACTGAACCACTACCCTGATCTACAATTAATTGCCCGCCACCGGCCTCTCTTGATACCATCGCGGCTTCCGGATACCCCCGTATCATCACCAACCCCTTTGGTCACCCACGGAGCACCCATGAGCCGCCCGTCCCTGTTTGATTTAGAAAACCATAGCGACTTTGTCCAGCGCCACATAGGGCCCACGCCACGACAACAGACTGCCATGGCGCGCGCGATTGGTTACGACTCCCTGGATGCACTGATCGACGATACGGTGCCGGGCGCTATCCGCAGGCAGGAGCCGATGCAATTGGCCGGCGCGCAGACCGAACAACAGGTGATCGCGCGCCTGCGCAAACTGGCCGAGCGCAATATTATCAATCGCTCCTTTATCGGCACGGGTTACCACGACACCATCACACCACCGGTCATCCAGCGCAACGTGCTGGAGAATCCCGGCTGGTACACGGCGTACACGCCCTATCAGCCGGAGATATCACAGGGCCGACTGGAAGCGCTGCTGACATTCCAGCAAATGATCCTCGACCTGACCGGCATGGACCTGGCCAATGCCTCCATGCTGGATGAGGGCACGGCCGCGGCGGAGGCCATGACGCTGCTGCAACGGGTCAACAAGAAAAACCGCAGCACGACCTTCCTGGTCGCCGCTGACTGTCACCCGCAGACCATCGCGGTGGTGAAGACTCGCGCCGAGGCGCTGGATATCGAGGTGATCGTCGGTGATCCCGCGACAATGCTGGACAACACCGAGGCCTTCGGCCTGCTGCTGCAGTATCCCGGCACCTACGGCCACCTGGAGGACATCTCACCGCTGGTGGAAAAATGCCATGCGGCAAATACGCTGGTGGCTGTGGCCGCCGATATCATGGCCCTGCTGCTGGTGAAATCACCGGGCTCGCTCGGCGCGGATGTGGTGCTGGGCAATACACAACGCTTTGGCGTCCCGATGGGTTTTGGCGGCCCCCACGCGGCTTACTTCGCAACACGCGATGCCTACAAGCGATCGACACCGGGCCGTATCATCGGTGTCTCTATAGACCGGCGCGGCAACCAGGCGCTGCGCATGGCGATGCAGACGCGCGAACAACACATCCGTCGCGAAAAGGCGACAAGCAATATCTGCACAGCGCAGGCATTGCTGGCCATCATGGCCGCGTTCTACGCGATGTATCACGGGCCGAAAGGTTTGCGGCGCATCGCGACCCGCATCCAGCGCCTCACGGGAATCCTGGCCAGGGGCCTGGAAGATGCCGGCTTTGTCGCCGATAACACCACCTTCTTCGACACGCTCTGCTACACCGTGGGCGATCAACAGCAGGCCATCGTCAGGCGCGCGCTAGACAGCGGCCTGAACCTGCGTATTATCGGCGATGACCGCCTGGGCATTGCCCTCGATGAAACCACCGACGCACGCGATATCGCTGCACTGTGGGCAGCATTCACCAATGACAGCACGCTGCCCGCGGTGGCGCACATCGACGAAAAGGTTCGCGAGAACATCGGTATTCCCGATCACCTGCTGCGACCCCTGGATTACCTGCAGCACCCGCTGTTTAACGACTACCACTCGGAAACGGAAATGCTGCGCTACATGCGCTACCTGGAAGACAAGGACATCGCCCTCAATCGCTCGATGATCCCGCTGGGCAGTTGCACCATGAAGCTGAACGCGACTACCGAGATGCTGCCGGTGACCTGGCCCGAGTTTGCCGGGCTGCACCCGTTCGCACCCGCCGAGCAAACCGCCGGTTACCAGGCGATGCTGGCGGACCTGGAACACATGCTGATCGAGTGCACCGGCTACGATGCGATTTCGCTGCAACCCAATGCCGGCTCACAGGGCGAATACGCGGGCCTGCTGGCCATACGGCGCTACCATGAGAGCCGCGGCGACACACAGCGGGACGTGTGCCTGATTCCGGCGTCCGCACACGGCACCAATCCCGCCAGCGCGGCACTGGCCGGCATGCGCGTGGTGATTGTGGAATGCGATGCGCTCGGCAACATCGATATGGCTGACCTGCGTGCCAAGGCCGAGCGCCACACCGAGGACCTGTCCTGCATCATGGTGACCTATCCCTCCACGCACGGCGTGTT
>JAGRIK010000166.1 GCA_020443325.1 Halioglobus sp. | reverse complement strand
CCCGCATTGCCTCTGAAATCCGCGCGGATAAAGCCGCTCTGCTGAGCGGCGAACACGCCAGCGAAATACGCGAGTTGCTGGAGCAGCGCGGTGTACTGGTCTTTCCACAGGTCAATTTCAACGATGAGGAGCAGATCGCCTTCACTGAAACCCTGGGGACGTTCGCCCCGGAGAACTCAGGGGAAAATATCTACAAGGTTACGCTGGACACCAAGGCAAACCAGCTCGCCGACTACCTGAAAGGATCATTGTACTGGCACATAGACGGCACGATGAACCAGGTGCCCATCCTGGCGTCGATTCTGTCTGCCAAAGTGCTGTCTCCCACGGGAGGCCAGACCGAATTCTGTAACACCTATGCGGCCTATGATGACCTGCCCGACGACGAGCGACAGGAATACGAACAGCTGCGCGTGCTGCACTCCGCCTGGAACTCGCTGCTATATTATGCTCCGGAACCACCGCTGCAGATGCTGCAACAGATGATGGCGATCGGCGATGCTGAACTACCGCTGGTATGGAAACACCGTTCCGGACGCAAGTCACTGGTGCTGGGCTGCACCGCATACCAGGTGGTCGGCAAAGACTTTAAAGACAGCACGCAACTGCTGGTAAAGCTGCGCGAATGGGCGACACAGCCACAGTTTGTATACCGGCACGAATGGACAGTCGGGGATACGGTGATCTGGGACAACACGGGGACCATGCACCGTGCCATCGCCTACGATCCGGCTTCAGGTCGGATGCTGCACCGGACCAAACTCGAAGGCGAAGAGGCTTTCGCCTGAACGTATCAACTGGCGCAATAGCGGTTGCCGAGCTGCCGTTAAGGCAGCGGCATCCGGGGGAAAAACGCCACCACCAGAGAATTCGTGAAAGCCCCCGCTTACTCGCGAATTCGCCACACGGAGCTTGAGATCGCGATGGGTGACATCGAGAAACTTGTTACAACAGCGGATGAACTGGCCAGAGCAGTAACCATCCCTGTAGAAGCCTATATTAGTGAAGAATATGCAAAAGCCGAGCGAGCAAGGCTTTGGACCCGGGTTTGGCAACAGGTCGGCCGGGTGGAAGAAATTCCGCAGGTCGGCAATTTTCTGACCTACGACATTGCCGGCGAGTCCATTGTCATCGTACGCGCGGGCGAGGAAAAAATTCACGCATTCTATAACGTGTGTTCGCACCGCGGCCGCAAACTCGTTGACACTCCGCAGGGTGCCAGGAATGGCAGGGGCAGGCGCACGCAATTTGTCTGCGCCTACCATGGCTGGCAGTTTAACCTCGACGGTGAAAACACCCATATTCCGCATAAAGACGATTGGCAGGGAGCGCTGACGGACGAGTGCACGGGACTGAGTAAAGTCAGGGTCGATACCTGGGGTGGATGGATATGGATTAATCTCGACCCTGATTGCGAGAGCCTGCAAGACTATCTTGCTCCTGCCGCCGACATGCTGGAACCCTTCCAGTTGCAGAACATGCGCTATCGATGGCGCAAGTGGGGCATCTTCGACTGCAATTGGAAGGTCGCCATGGAAGCGTTCTGTGAGACCTATCATGTGCAAACAACCCACCCGGAGTTTAACAAGTTCGGCGAGTTTCGCGGTTGGGCCAGAGTGCAGGGGAAGCACAGCAATATCGGTTATGACGCTCCCAAAGACATGGACGAAAACCAGCAGGCGAAACTGCGAGTCGGTTCGGGTGCAGATGCACGCATTTCAACCGCTGAAATGCAGGTTTACACCTGGGAAAAAGCCAATACCAACACCACACAGACGCTGGTGAATGCCGCACTGCGACTGGTTGACGAACTGCCGGAGGGCACCCCTTCCGACCAGGTATTGAAGCACTGGCTGGCATCGGCACGTGCCGACGATGCGGCGCGCGGCGTGATCTGGCCAACGGTCGATCCCGCAGCCGTCGGCAAAAGCGGTACCGCCTGGCAGATCTTTCCCAACTTCCAGATCGGACACGCGGTGAACAATGCACTGTGCTACAGCGCCCGGCCCTACGGTAACGACCCGGACAAATGTATTTTTGAAGCGGCTGTCTATGAGTTGTTCCCTGCCGGTGAGGAGCCAAAGACAGAATGGGAGTTCTCGCCGGCAACCGAGGAAGCCTGGTGCTATGTATTGTCCCAGGATTTCACCAATATGGCCGCCGTGCAGCAGGGTATGAAATCCGCCGGATTCAGCGGTACCAAACCCAATCCCTATATGGAGCGCAGTGTCGCCAACCTGCACTACAACCTGGCGAAATACATGGGCACCGGAGCACCACGTGAACTCGACGGAAAGTAAGCATAAGAAGGGAGCCGGCCCGCTGTCCGGTGTGCGTGTTATCGACCTCACAGCAATGGTCTTCGGCCCATACTGTACACAGATT
>JAGRIK010000165.1 GCA_020443325.1 Halioglobus sp. | reverse complement strand
TAGCAAAGATCATTGCCGATGTACTGGCAACGAGGATAAATCACCATTATTGAGGTGATTAATCTGTGGCCAACATTACTGTGATCACCCTTCCGAGCCCGGACAGGAAATTCCTGTGAACCACAGAAAAATTGCCGATACTTACCGTTTTCACGATCCTTGTTGCCGTCATTACGGCCAAATCATGGTGCCCACCCAGCCTGGCAGTGGGCATTCTTGCTCCGCTGGAGCCGGAAGTCCTGGTTTCCAGCGCCCCGGAAACCCAACTACGATCTTGGTAAATCCACGACAAGCGAGGATGGAAATCCCGGCCAGGTGGATTTCAGCTGAATACAATTGAGGGTGCGTGCACTCTTGACTGCAGGCGAGATTTAAACTAGTTTACTTACATATAAGAAAAGTAGTAAATAAATTATGAATATATGCGAATTGCAGTACAGGGAACACATTGACGCAGAAACGTATTCTCCACGTCAGGTGTCTATCGGCCAATCACCATCGGATCGTGAATCGCACGCATTCAGCTAACAAGCAGGCAGGTAAATCACTATGAACTACAAAAAGTATCCATTGGTAGCCCTTGCAGGTGCGGCGGCGGTCGGAAATGGTGGATTCGCGATTGGTCAGGAGGCTGCTCCCGGTAGGGAAATGGTTCTGGAAGAGGTGGTCGTAACTGCGCAAAGGCGGGCCGAAAACTTGCAGGATGTTCCGATGACCATTACCGCTATCAGCGGGAAGGATATTTCTGAATACAAACTTTTCGAATTCCAGGATCTGTCCCAGCTCTCTCCGGGACTGTCTCTGGAGAACAATGGCGCCTTCGGTTCCGTCGCCCAGTTGCGTGGAGTGGGGTTCGATAGCAATTCCTCGACCTCGCCAGCGGTGGATGTATACGTGAACGGTACGCCGATGGATGCCAACTATGCATTCCAGACCCTGTACGACATCGGCCAGGTCGAGGTTTTGCGTGGGCCCCAGGGTACCCTGAGGGGCAGGCCGTCTCCCGCAGGGGCCATAACGGTCACCACGCGCTCACCGGACCTCGAGGGCTGGGGCGGGACGCTACAGGCTTCCGGCAGCGATCAGGATGCAACCAACTTCCAGGGTGGTGTGACTGTTCCGATGATCGCCGAAAGGCTCGCGCTGCGCGTGGCCGGGGTGGTGGATGACAATGACGGAAACCAGGTGAGCAGTGTCAACAGCAGCCATGAAGACAAGCGGGAGACGGAGAGTTGGCGCTCCACGCTGCTGTGGGCGCCCACGGAATCGCTCGACGGCACGCTGGCGTACCAGTGGATGCGCGCGGATATCAACAACCTGACCGAGGTTGAAGGCCCCGGAGCCGGCTATAACGGGCGGTCCATCAGTGGAGCAGGGCATGCAGTAAACGAGTTCAAGCCGGCCCAGACGCTGAAATCCGAACTGACGACGCTGAATCTCAACTGGGAGTTGCAAGCTTTCAGGATTGTCTTCGACGCGGCGTATCAGGACAATTCCTTCGATTCCTTTGCAGAAGGCGATGGCTCCAACGCCGTCACCAACTTCGCGGCTGCGCAATATACGCAATCGAAGTATGAGGACAGGACGTTCGAACTGCGCCTCGAATCCACTGAAGAACAATTCGTCGAGTATCTCGTGGGGCTGTGGTACCAGAAGACCAAAACATCGAGCAGCTTCCAGCAACCCAATGTGCTGGAGGGCGCGTTTGGTTCGCCCCTTTCACCCAATCCGATCGGCCCGCCCGATTTTGCCTACTCCCTGGATGTAACCGGCGATATTCCTGTGAAGTTCAAGAATCAGGCAATCTTCGGCAATGTGGTGTTCCATCTCACCGACAAGGCCGATCTCAGCGTCGGTGCCCGGTATCTTAAAGACGACGTCAAGCGCTCCCAGACGCTGAATATTGGCGCTGGCCAAATCGCGATCGATATCGCGAGCGCAGCAGGCGAGCCGCCAGGCACCCCGCTCGGGTGGTGTGGCGATGGAGCGCTGCCGATGCCTCCATTTACCGGTACTGAAACCTATCCGGGCTATTGCGACCTGCAGATTGATGCCAGCGACTTCACCCAGGGTGGGTCGGATAACCACAATGAGTGGGTCTATGATGCCTCGCTTCGTTACAACTTCACCGATGACATGATGGCCTATTTCACGTATGCCCATTCATGGCGCCCCGCGGGGGTCACGGTGGGCATCACGTCACCTCTGACACCTGTCGAACTCCTTTCCGGTGATCCCGAGGAGACCGACTCCTACGAACTGGGTTTTCGCTCGGAGTGGCTGGATAACCGCCTTCGCGTGAATACATCTGTCTATTATCAGGACTACAGTAACTTCATCGCGCGTTTTGAGGATGTACCCTATGTGGGAGCGGGCAATACACTGCAATCTGGCGGGTTTACCTATCCCGGTGATGCTACCGTGCAGGGCTTTGAACTCGATGCCACGTTCGATGTGAACGAAGACTGGTGGGTGCGGTTGACCACAGCCTACGCCGACGGAAAATTCGATGATGCCGATGTACCGTGCCGCGATACCAACAGCGACGGCCGGCCAGACAATGGCGATATCGGTAACCTGGTGCCGGCCGATTTCGGTGGGAACTCAGTGCTGTTCTGTACCGTTGACTACGCCATCTCCACGGTGCCACCCTGGGTGTCGACAGTGCAGTCCGCCTACTCCTTCCCGGTGTTCGGGTTAAGAGGTAACGCCCGTATGCTGTACAACTATTACGGCGATCAGGATGATTATGGCCGCGGCTACAAGGCGGACGCCTACGGGATCCTGAACCTGTATCTGGATATTGGCAGCGAGGCCGGCGACTGGACTGTTACCCTGTGGGGCAAAAACGTTCTGGACGATGATACCCAGTTATTCCAGGGGGAGCCCGGCACTGCATTCGGTGCTTTCGAACCCGGCTTCTATGGGGTGAGCTATGTGGCCGAGCGCGAGGTCGGAGTTACGCTGCGCTACAGTTTCGGGGAGGGCTGAGACAGGCATATCCGGGTTCTTCCCGCGTTGGAATTTTTGCGCCGCTCCTGGAGCGGCGCCTTTTTTCATTTAGAACGCAATAGCCAGTCTCTAGATATCTGGAGTGATCACCATGTCCGGTCGACAGACTACCCTTCTCATGCTGTTGCTTGCGGTGCTGTTCGCTGCGATTTATATCTTCTGGCAATCCCGCCCCGAACCCGACTACGGGCGCAAGGTGCTGGTGTTCAGCAAGACTGTCGAGTACCGCCACCAGAGTATCGCGGCTGGAGTAGCGGCGATCACAGAGCTGGGTGCCGAGCAGAAATTCAATGTGGTCGCCAGCGAAGACGCGAGAGTTTTCAATGACGAGACTCTGCCGGCTTTCCAGGCGGTTATTTTTCTCAATACGACCGGCGACGTCCTCGATCTGGAACAGCAGGTCGCGTTCGAACGCTATATTCAGGCGGGCGGCGGCTTCGTCGGTATCCACGCGGCGGCCGACACCGAGTGGAAGCAGGTCGAGGACGGCACCTACTGGCCCTGGTTCCAGCGTTTGGTCGGGGGTGTATTCGCGGCACACCCCGAGAACAGCGATCAGGTCGGCAAGCTGACGGTTCGCGACAACACGCACCCGGCGACGCTATCGTTGCCCCAGACCTGGCAGATGCCGGAAGAGTGGTACGACTTCCAACGGTTGTCCGACGGCATTCAGGTGCTGTTAACCGTCGACGAAAGCAGTTACACCGGCGCCACGATGGGGGCCGGGGAGGAACACCCGGTGGCGTGGTACCGCCCCTTCGACGGCGGCCGCAGTTTTTACACGGCGCTCGGACACAGCGAAGCCGCCTTTGCCAACCCATATTTCCTGGAGATTCTGCGTGGCGGTATGGCTTATGCGATGGGCGATGGCGCCCCGCTCGATTACAGCAAGTCGCGACCACAGGCGTGGCGCTTCAGCCGCACGGTGCTGGATTCCAACCTGAACGAGCCGCTCAAGCTGGCCTTCAGCCCGGAGGGAGATCTCTACTACGTGGAACGCCGGGGCAAGCTACAGCGCTACGACTTTGACCAGCGGGATTCGGTCACCGTCCACACGTTCGAGGATGTCAATTCCGACTTTGAGTACGGCTTGCTGGGGCTCGTGTTCGATCCGGATTTTTCCAGCAACCGCTGGATCTATTTATTTCGAACCATCAGCAAAGGCGATGCTGGCGAACACGTGCTCTCCCGCTTCAAATTGCACGGTGACACTTTCGATGCCGCCTCTGAGCAGGTCTTGCTGACCATGCCGGCCGACGGTACGCCCGGACACGAATCCTCCCACACAGGCGGTGACATGCAGTTCGATGCGAAGGGCAACCTGTTCCTGACGACCGGCGATGACACCCAGGCCGATGACGCCTCCTACATCGACGACAGACCAGGTCACATTCAGCGGGACGCGGCGCGTTCTGCTGGCAATACCCAGGACCTTCGCGGCAAGATTTTGCGAATCCGGCCCAGGGCAGAGCCCGATGCCGAGGGGCGCTACTACGACATCCCGCAGGGCAACCTGTTCGCATCGGTGACACAGGGGCGCCCCGAGATATACGTCATGGGTCTGCGCAACCCCTACACCATGGCGTTCGACAGTCGCACGCAGCGCCTCTACTGGGGCGAGGTTGGGCCCGACGCGAGGGCAGCGGATGATCGCGGCCCCATCGGGTACGATGAAATCAATATTGCCGATGAGGCGGGGAACTTCGGCTGGCCGTTCGTCATAGCGGACAATGAACCCTACGCCTACTACGACTATGCACTGGACAAAGCCCTCGACAAGGCGAACGTAGCGGCGCCGGAGAATCGCTCGCGCAATAATCGCGGGATGAAAGTGCTACCCCCGGCCCAACCGGCCTGGCTGTTCTATCCCTACGAGGAGAGCGACAAGTTCTTTGAACTGTCCAGTGGCGGTCGCAATGCGCTGGTCGCGCCTATCTATTACTCCGACGAGGCTAACAGCGACAGCGCGATCAAGTTTCCACCGTATTACGATGGCAAGCTCATCATTTCAGATTTCATTCGGCGCTGGCTGATGGTGGTGACTACCGATGCGCAGGGGCGGCCCGAAACCATCGTACCCATAATTGACCAACCCTTGAGTGCGCCGTTGGACATGGCGTTCGGGCCCGACGGCGCGCTGTATGTCGTCGAGTATGGCAACGACTGGTTTTCCGGCAATGTCGATTCCTACCTAAGCCGCATTGAATACTACGGCGGTGAAAATCCGCCCCCCATTGCGGTGGCAACGACTACCGCGACCATCGGTGCGGCGCCGCTGGCGACGGTACTGGATGCATCGGAATCCTATGATCGGGACGGCCCGAAATCTGAACTGAACTACTTGTGGCAATGGGTAGCAAACGGCCGGCCGGGTGCTGTGATCGGCGAGCAGGAAGTACAACCAATTACGCTGGATGAAGCCGGCGAGCATTTCGTGCAATTGACTGTGACCGATGCCGGTGGTCAGACGGCCACGGCGATGCTGCGCTTCGTCGTCGGCAACGAGCCGCCGGTGGTCACGGTCTCGACTGACGGCAATCGCAGCTTCTACTGGGAAGACCAACCCGTTAGTTTCGCAGTCCAGATCAACGATCAGGAAGATGGCGACACTGCGAACGGCGCCATAGTGCCGAGCGATGTCACCATCAAGTTTGGTTACGTCGCTGGCGGTGAAGACCTGGCGAAAGTGCTGGCGACCGAAAGCGTCGACCCGGTGCTGGCGGGGCGTGACCTGGTCACACGCGGTAGCGATTGCAACGCTTGTCACGGCGTGGACAGCGCCTCCATCGGGCCTTCCTTCACACAAATCGCCGAGCGCTATGCACAGGACGAGGATGCCGCAGCGATCCTGCGTCACTCGATCAGTGAGGGCGCCAGCGGCAAATGGGGTGGTAATCACGTGATGCCGGTACATCCCAATCTCTCGGAAGCGGAGCTGGCGCAAATCGTCGCCTTCGTCATGTCATTGCACGGAACGCAGGACAATCAAATTGGAGGACTTGGATTGCGCGGCGTGCTGACCTTTGACGAGCACCACGATGACTATATCCACGTCGCCTTTGATAAGGGGGTCGCCGTGGATCTCGGAAAGTTCTACCTCGGAGACTACTATTTCAACGCCCGCTATACAGATAAAGGCACAGCGCAGGCACCCGCCCTGCAGGGTCAGTCTACATTATTGTTGAGATCGCCCATCGTGCTGGCCAAAGACTTCGACAAAACCGACGGGGTAACCACTGTGGGCGTTCAAGACGGCTTTGACGTCGCACTGGTGCATACTCCAACGAGTGGCAGTACGTTCAGTTACGGCATGCTAAAAGGCATCGACCTTACCGGAATACAGCGCATCCTTGTGATGGCAAGCGGTGTGAGACCGATCACCAGCGGAGGCATGCTGGAGCTGAGGATCGACAGCAAGGACAGCCCGGCGATCGCTTCACAGAAAGTCGATATACCATTGATTCCCAGTCTGGAGTCGGCGACGGTGAGTCTGGATGTCAGCCAGGTAGATGGCGTGCATGATCTGTATATTGGCGCGCCGGCAGACCCGGATACGGATGCAGATGGCGATATTCAGTACGCCATCGTTAGCCTGGAATTTTCGCGGGACTAGGCGCGTGGCTGCCAGAAGGATATTGCCACTACGGTATCGGAGGGCATGCGTCATGATATATGTAAGGACTTACGACAATGCCTGATGTCAACTACCACCGGATACTGCTGCTCCTGTGCCTCGTCCTGTGGGGTGCCAGCACGCCCGCGGCGGTGCCGGCGACGCAACAAGCGCAGGCGAGGGACGCCATCGTTGCGATGTACCGGCTAACGCAATCCCAGTACCGACAAAGTATCGCGGATATTTTTGGTGACAGCGTGCGTATCTACGGCCGCTTCGAACCCGATTACCGGCGCGATCGTCTACTCGCGGCAGGCAGCGCGTGGGCCAGTGTGTCGCCTTCGGGCTTCGAGCAATACGACCAGATGGGACGCGGCATTGCCGAGCAGGTGCTCGGCGAGCAGTTGCGGGGCCAATACCTGAGCTGTGAACCGAACGGGGACAGCCCGCACCACGATCCCTGCATCCAGTTCTTCCTCGCAGGCTACGGTGAAAAGCTGTTTCGCCGGCCACTGACGGAAGACGAACTGGCGTCGCGGCTGGATGTTGTCGCGCAGGTGATCGCGGTGGGTGGCACAGTCCAAGAAGGCCTGCAATACGCACTCGCCAGCCTGCTGACGTCACCTGAATTCCTGTTCCGCATCGAGTCGGTTGAGCCGGACCCACAGTCCCTGGGGCAATCGCGCCTTAACGCCTACAGCAAGGCGGCGCGCTTGAGCTACTTCCTCTGGAACACTACACCTGACGCCCAATTGCTGGTCGCAGCGCAGCGTGGGGAACTGCACGATCCAGAGGGCCTGCGTCGCCAGGTTGCGCGGCTGCTGGCATCCCCGAGGTTGGAGACCGGCATGCGCAGTCTGTTTGCGGATATGTTGCGTTTCGATACGTTCGGGGAGCTGTCCAAGGATGTCGAACTGTATCCGGTGTTCACCAGCACGGTGGCACAGGCGATGCAGGAGCAGACTTTACAGACACTGATACAACACCTCCTGGTGGAAAACGCTGACTACCGCGACGTGTTTACGCGGGAATCGATGCCAATGGAGCGGCAGCTGGGCATGGTGTACACCGTGCCGGTGACGTCACCGCAGGGGTGGGACGCTTATCGCTTCAGCGAGGCCTCTGCGCGCGGCGGCCTGCTGAGCCAGGCCAGCCTGTTGTCGTTGCACGCGCATGCGGGCAGCAGTTCCCCTACGCTGCGCGGCCTGTTCGTGCGCGAGACGTTTCTCTGCCAGACCGTGCCGCCGCCGCCGGCGGATGTGGACTTCACGCTGGAGGAGGGGTTTGCGGTGGAAGCGACCGCGCGCGAACGGCTCACGCGGCACCGCAGTGAACCTGTCTGCGCCGGCTGTCATCACCTGATGGACCCGATTGGTCTCACGCTGGAGCAGTTTGACGGGGTCGGTATGTACCGCACGCGCGAGAACGGTCATGTGATCGATGTCAGTGGTGAACTGGACGGCCGGAAATTTGCCGGCGCGAAAGGACTCGGGCAGGCGTTGAGCGAGCATCGGCGTGTACCGGAATGCCTGGTGGATACGGTGTACCGATATGCTGGCGGGCCGCAGGACGCCTCCGTGCAGCGCACGTTGCTCGAGTCTCTGACGGCGCACTTTGCCGCCTCGGGTTATCGTCTGCGCGACCTGCTGCAACAGATCGCCACGAGTGAAGACTTTTACGCGGTATCCACGCCGGTCGACCAGGACGCATGAGGAAAAAGCCATGACTTCGAAACGATTCTCACGCCGCGCTGTATTGCGCGGTATATTCCAGGGCTCGGTGGTCGGCGTGGGCTTGCCGTTACTGGATGTGTTTCTCAATGGCAACGGCACCGCACTGGCTGCCGGCGGTCCGCTGCCGCTGCGCTTCGGTACCTGGTTCTGGGGCTGTGGCATGACGCCCGAGCGCTGGAATCCCGCAGTGGAAGGGGCAGACTTCGCACTGACGCCAGAACTGGAAGTGCTGGCTCCACACCGTCCGCAGCTTACTGTACTCAGCGGCTTCAACGTCGATCTCGATGGGCGGCCGAATCAGGTACACAGCAGCGGAGTGGTGGGCACCCTCACCGGAAACGCACCGCTGGTGCCGGACGAATTCGCCAGCCCCAGTCTCGATGTGTTGATTGCCGACGCTGTGGGTGCCGGCACGCGTTTCCGCTCGCTGGAGATCGCCGCCTGTGGTGATCCCCGCCACAGTTACAGCCGGCGCAGCACCAGTGTCATCAATGCGGCGGAAGTCTCGCCAGTGGCGTTCTACCAACGCATCTTCGGCAGCGGCTTTCAGGACCCGAACGCCGCGACGTTTACGCCCGACCCGGCACTGATGATGCGCCAGAGTGTATTGTCCGCAGTGAAGGAGGATCGCCAGCGGCTGATGCGCGCGGTGAGCGGCCGCGACCGGGCGCGGCTGGACCAGTACTTTACGTCCGTGCGACAGAGCGAACAGCAACTGGAAATCATGCTGCGCCAGCCCGAACCGCTGGCAAGCTGTGTGGTACCGAAGGCGCCTGGAGAGATGCCTCAGGGTACGGAGATCGAGACGGTCGAGGCCAACCACCGGGTGCTCGCACGGCTGCTGGCGCTAGCGCTGGCTTGCAATCAGACCAAGGTGTTCAACGTCGTGTTCTCGCCGGGTGCCTCCAAACTGCGCCGCGCGGGGAGCAGTGCGGACCATCACCAGCTCACGCACGAGGAGCCGGTAGACAATGCGCTGGGCTACCAGCCGCAATCGACCTGGTTTGTGGAGCGCAGCATGGCCGCGTTCAGTGAATTCCTGGCCATTCTCAAGGACGTATCGGAGGGCGAGGGCACGCTGCTCGACAACAGCCTGGTGCTGGCGCATTCAGAAACCTCCCTGGCCAAGACGCACGACGTGACGGGAATGCCGCTGATGCTGGCGGGGCAGGCTGGCGGACGCGTTCGCACCGGTTTGCATATCAAGGGCAACGGCGATCCGGTGTCCCGCGTTGGCCTCAGCGTACAGCAGGCGATGGGCTTGTCCATCGAAAGCTGGGGCACCGGCTCCATGGAAACGCAGCGCCCGGTGACTGAGGTGCTCACGTGATGATCAACGTACGCAACACGGTGGCGTTATTCGCTCTACAATGCGCCATCCTCGGGTTTGTGTCGGTGGGTATCACCCCCGCGCACGCTGCGGGAATCGCCGATGCCGGGTTGTCCGGTCAGACGAGCGGGTACGTGCTCACCGAGTTTCGCCTGGTGATACCCGGTGCCGGCCCCGAGGATTGTCCCGATGGATTTAACGAGGGCTATTCTCAGCGCTTCCTCGCAAGTCTTCCGCCCGAAGAGCGGTTACCGTATGAAAAAGACCCCCAGATGCTGCAGCAGGCGCTGGCGCCGTGGTACTACGACGATCCCGCGCAAGACCCCTGCGCCAACCCTGCCGCTCTCCCGGACCCGGGCATGCGCACGATCGAACGTCCACTTGCGATGTTGCGTATGGAAGCTGACGGTTCGCTGTCTGAGCGCGAACAGTTGCCCAGCCAGTGTCCAGCCCCGGAGGCATTCGCCGCCGAATTGGAGCACCGCACGATCGACAACCAGTACTGGCGGGTGATGGGCTGTGTCCGCGGCTACCAGCCTGAGGGCCTGGCGGCGGCGTTTGCCGATTCAGCGATTCTCGACGGCAGTATGACGATCCTGCTGTCCGTCGACGCCAGCGCCTCGGATGCTGGCGAGGCGGTTGAGGTGGGGATCTATTCCAGCCGCGAGCCCGTGACTATCGGCACCGACGGGAAACCGCTGGCCTGGGCCTCGCTGCCGGTGGCGGCGGAGGAACGCTTTCACAATGTCGCGCGCGGTCAGTTGCACGATGGTGTGCTGACCACGGATCGCTTCGACCTGCGCATCATTCAGGCGGCCCAGCGCCTGGACAGTGAGCTATATTTGCGCGACGCGCGTTTGCGGCTGGAACTGGACCCCGCCACCGGTGTTGCCAGCGGATACCTCGCCGGTTACTGGGATATTGAATCGCTGGCGCACGCCGCTATTCGTATTCAGGACCGCACCGGTCTCTCCTCTGGCAAGCCCGCGGCGGACGCTCACGGTTACACGTGTCCCGGCAAGTACTACGCGGTGCAACGTCTGGCCGATGGTCATCCCGATCCTGCCACGGGTAATTGCCGCTCGATATCGGTACTGTTCAGTCTGCGCGGCGTGCCCGCATTCGTGCTGGATGCGCAGCCATCACCCTGACAAGGAGAATTGCATTATGCCCCGTTGGTTGAAACTGTCTTTGCTGAGCTTGCTGGCCGTGGTCCTGATGACTGCGGGCGGCATGTACCTTTACTTCAAGTCTATCGGCATCATCCCCTCCCACGATTACGAGACAGAGCCACCGGTGATACCGGCATTCACGCGTCCCGCAGTGTTGATTTTCAACAAGACCAACGGATTCGTTCACAAGGATGCAATTCCGGTGGCGGATGAAGTCTTTTCGCAACTTGCACGGGCACAGGGCTGGGATGTCTTCGTCACCGACAACGCTGCGGTGCACAACCCGGATGTGCTGCGAAAATTTCAACTGGTGGTGTGGAATAACGTTTCCGGCGATGTGCTCACTGCGGCGCAGCGTGACTCCATGAAGCAGTGGCTGGAGGGCGGTGGCGGTTGGGTCGGGGTGCACGGTTCCGGTGGTGATACGTCTTACCAGTGGCCGTGGTATGTCGACACCCTGCTGGGCGCGCAGTTTGTCGGACACACGATGGACCCGCAGTTCCAGGACGCCGAGCTGCAGGTGGCCGTCCCCGGAATGCCGATCACCGAACACCTGCCCTCGCCGTGGACAGTGGCCTCCGAGGAGTGGTACGCCTTCGCTTCCAATCCTCGCGACAAGGGCTATGAAATTCTGCTGACCATCGACGAAGACTCTTACATCACATACGGTGAAACCACATCGGGATGGATGGCGGGTTGGATGGACCGGATGATCGGCGAGCACCCGCTGGTGTGGCGCCATCAGCTGGGGCAGGGCCGCGTGTTTTATTCAGCCATTGGCCACCGTCCAGACACCTACGCGTTGCCCGAGTACCAGCAATTACTCAGCGGGGCCATGCGCTGGGCGATCGGCGAACAGGAGCAATAGATGAACACCAAGAACCGCGAAGGTCGTGTGACCAAACGCATTGCTATGATTGTCGGTTCGCTGCTGGCACTTGTGCTGGTGCTACTCGTTGGTGCTGCCATCTGGCTGAAGGTGAGTATCGGCGATTTCCTCACACCGCCGCCCGACCCCGCGGGGCAGCCAAGTATCGCCAGTTATGCCGATACGGCGCCGCCGCCAGCACTGCAGGGCGAGCCGGCACAGGCACCGGCCTTTTCCTGGGAAGCTATCACCTCGCCACCCAAATCCGCGCGCCCCTGGACACGCTGGTGGTGGCCGGGTGGCGCCGTCGATGCCGCAACTGTAGACGCGCAACTCGTGCTGCTCGACCAATCCGGTTTCGGCGGCGTCGAAATACAGCCCTTTGTCAGCGGCCTGATTCCGGTGGAGGACCCCGCGATCTGGGAGCGAATTTACAGTTTCGATACACCGGCCTATTACGACATTCTCCGCGCGGGCATCGCCACGGCGGACAGGCTGGGCCTGCAGGTGGACCTGACGCACTTTAGCGGCTGGCCGCCGGGCGGGCCGGAAGTGAACCTGCAAGACAGTTTGACGATTCTTGCCTATGCGGAGATGGTGCTCTCCGGTAGCAACGGCAAAGCCCTCACCGTGCCCCTGCCGCGACCGACCCCGGGCCTCGGTGAATACATGTTCGGCATGACGGAATTTTCTGGCGCGGATTTTACCAACTTTGCCGCCGACCATGCGCGCCTGCTGAGCGTGACTGCCGCAAAGCGCCTTGCCGGTGAGCATGCGTGGAACCCTTACAACGTGGACGATACAGTGACGCTGGACCCGGATTCAGTGCAGGTAGTGACGCAGTACATGCAGGACGGCGTGCTGCATTGGGCGCCGCCGGAGGGCGACTGGACGATAATCGCCAGTTACCTGCTACCCTCGGGTGAGGCGCCGATGGGCGCTGCGCAAAAACCTCAGGGCTTCGTGGTCGATCACCTGCGAAAGCCCCAGGTGATTGGCCACTACGAGTACGCATTTGGCGAGCGCACCGGCCTTCCGACACTGTACGGCAAGGGTTTGCGGGGCTTCTTCAATGACAGCCTCGAATTCCGGCTGCGGCGAATGTCAGTGGAGGACATCCTGCCGGAGTTTCAGGCGCGCCGGGGATACGATCTGGCGCCATACCTGCCTGCGGTATATATCGAAGGTGTGGACAACTTTTATGTCAGGGAACTGCTCGGCGTGCACGCTGCGCCGGAGTTCCAGATCACGCCACTGGATGACCGCATCCGGCACGACTACCAGCTGACCTTGTCCGACCTGATGATCGAGCGGTTCGTGGAAACCTCGGCAAACTGGGCGCAAGCGCGCGGGCTGGCTTCGCGCGGCCAGAGCTACGGCATGGATCTTGATATTATCCGCGCCCTGGGGGCGAACACCATCCCGGAAACTGAACAGTTGTGGGCGGGTGGCTCGGACGCCGGCCTGAAATTCGCGTCCTCCGCTGCGGCGCTATACGGCCGCCCGTTGGTCAGCGCCGAGTCCTTCGTATGGATCAATCGCGATTACGCGCCCGCTGCCCGTCGCCTCAAAATCGCAGCGGACAAGTTGTTTCTGAACGGCATTAACCACATTGTCTACCACGGTACGCCCTATCCTTTTCGCGGCGGTGATCCCAGTCCGTTCGGCGAAGAGGGCTGGGCGCCCTTTACCGGTCGTGACAACCCGGCGCATTTTTCGAGTAACGTGTCCCCTGGCAACAGTGCCCTGTGGCCGGATGTGCCAGACCTGAACAGTTATATTGCGCGCAGCCAGAACCTCTTGCGGCAGGGCAGCCCGGCGGTAGATGTGCTGATCTACTACCCGTTCCTGGGCTTCCACGGGTTCAGTGGGGGAGAGGGTAGCATTGAGACACTGCTTGAGGGTGGCCTGCCTGATGCCGACCCGCCCGGTGTCGCCAGTGAAAATGCACTGTTGCAATCGGGCCGCGAAATGCTCGGGAAGCTGGTCAGCATGCCGCCACACGAGCAGGACGCGCGCGTGGCGTGGGTGAATGCCGTGCAACCGTTGTTACAGGAACTGGATCGCAATGGCATCAGCTGGGGCTGGGTGAACGACCACGCGCTGCAATCCGGTAAGCTGGCCGATGGCAGGCTCACTGCCTCTGGCGGCAGCTATGCCGCAATTGTTCTGCCGAATATCGAGGCCATCGAGCGCGACACGCTATCCACTTTACAGCGCATGGCGCAGGGCGGAACGCCGATATTTTTAAGCGGCGAGCAGCCGTATCGACAACCGGGTTTTAAGGATGCCGCCAATGGTGACGCCGCCGTGCGCGCGGGCGTAACCGCGCTGCTGGCCAGCGGCGCACGCGAGCTCGACATGATGCCGCAGGCGTGGCGGGAGGCGCTGGCCGAGCTGCCGCAGGAGCCGGTGCGCTACCAGCACAGCAGTGCGATCAAACGCTATCGTCGCCTGTTGGCGGACGGCAGCGAGATTCACTTCCTCGCTAATCAATCGGCGCAGGACGAGGCTCTACAGTTGCAACTGCATCTTGCGGCCGATACGCCGTTGTGGTGGTTCGATGCACTCTCCGGTGCCGCTTGGCCAGTGGACGCTGCAGAGGGTCAACTGGAACTGACGTTGTCTGGCTTCGAAAGCCGCTTCCTCGTACTCGGTGTGCCGCTGCCGACCGGTCTGTCTGCGCAGCGCGCTGATGCCGAACTGGTGCGCGCTGGTGAACAACGCTGGCCCCTGCAGGACTGGCAACTCACCGTGGAGGATTTCAACGCGAGCAAATTCGCGCTGACGGACTGGCGCGAGGTGGATGCACTGCGTCACGCATCGGGCCCGGGCCGTTACCAGCATGGCTTCACGCTGGCGCAGAAAAAACCCGGCGCGCGCTACCTGCTGGACTTGGGCCTCGTGCAGGGCTCGGCGCTGGTCAGGGTTAACGGTGTCGCGGTCGGCCGCGCCAGCCTGCCGCCCTTCGTGGTCGATATCACGGCGTCGCTCAAGTCGGGAGACAATGTGATCGAGGTTGAGGTACTGGCACCGCTACGCAACGATTTTGTCGGCCGCGCTCTCGCGGGTGACCCGCGCTACGGCAACATGGAGGTATACCGCGACGAACTGGTGGCTGCGGGGCTGATGGGGCCGGTAGCACTGGTGGAAGTGCGGTGATGAACTGGAGCCGCTAAGCCACTTCGGGCATATACAGCGGGGTGACCGGCGCGTTGTCCGGATAGCTGGTGGGGCCGCCGATATCGTAGGCTGCATTGATGGCACGGATAAACGTCGCATCATGCAGGGGGTCGGACGGGGTTTCGATAGCGAAGCCCTTTGCGCGGGCATCGTCGATCAGCATATTGATTGCCTGTTCATGGCTGAGGTCGTGGCTGCCATCCATGTTTTTCTTCAATTCCGCGAAATCCTCAAACACCTCGGCGGACCAGTGCACGAGAAAGCGCAATTCGTCCGTATGATGCCGGGCAATGACCCTGTCGCCGGTCTTGAGCAGCCAGTGATCGTTGTCTGCAGGATCGCCGGAGAATACGGTACTGAACTCGAGTCCGTCAGGGCGTTGTTGTTCCAGAGGGCCATTCGCCTCGCCGCGGTGATACATCATCTCGTTCTGCACCACCACGCCACGATTGTAGATGGGCGGCAGCAGGCGTTGCGGCGCTTGCAGCGGACCGTCCGGCCAGTAGGTGAAACCGCTGGCGTCGTCGTGGGAAAACCAGGTGATGACCTGCGCCATCTTGATCAGGTAGTCGGTGAACAGGCCGGATTTCCCCATCACGCTGCACAGCCAGGTCGGTGAGTTCTCATAGCGCACGCCGCGGAAACTCGGCGAGTCGAGATGGCCGGGGTCGGTATTGCCGGCGGGGCCGTTGACATTGAACAGCATCATCTGCGGCTTGGCATACTTCGCGCCCCAGTACGCTTTGGCATGTTCCAGAAACGTCGGGTTGTAAAAGCAGTCCTCGATCTCAGGGTACAGGGCCGCCGAATAGTTGGCGTAGAATCCGCGGAAGGTGGGGGTGAGGAACATGTCCAGGGTCAACTCGAAGTCTTCCGGCAAAGCGCCCGACATGGTGGCAATCAGTTCATCGGCAGAGGCGAAATGCTGCGCGATGATCAAATTCCAGGGGCCGTCCTTCCTCACCACATCCAGCAGTCGCTGGATCTGGTCCGGCGTATAGATGTTGTTCAATTCACGCGGAGGGGAGGCCGGGCGGAGCAGGTTGGACAATGCCTGTTGGCGTTCTTTGGTCATCATCTTGCAGTCCTCTTAAATAGTTGCTCTTGCGTACTGTGATTATTTCTTCAGCCCCGCCAGCTTTACTTCGAGCGCGCTGATCAGTTGCCGGAAACCCTCATCCAGCACATCACTTGTAGTCAGCTGTGTATGGAATGGGCGCAGATCCAGCAGGAAGTCCTGTTCCTCGGGTTCCAGTTGATCGAGTTGCGCCAGTGATAGCGAAGAGTGAAAACTGGCGCCGACATGCTCGGAGATGAGCAGCGATATCGCCTGGTTGCAAAACACATAGCTGTGCAGGGCCAGGTCTTTGCCGCGCAGCCCTTCAGCGTGGAGCGTCCGCGACACGGTCAGGGAGACCCGCAGCCAGCCGGCGGTCGTCTGCCCGTCTACGCCCATCACCTGCAACACGACGGGATGCTGTTCAGCCAGCTTGCGCACCCCGTTCAGCCAGCCCAGCAATTTTTTCTGCCAGGACTGGTTCGCACGCGTCCGCGGCATCTCGAAACGCATACAGACATCGTCGGCGACGGCATTCAGCAACGCCTCCCGGCTCGGGAAATAGTTGTACAGTGCCATGGATACCGTATCGAGCTTGCGTGCCACCCGCGCCAGTGTAAAGGCGTCGGCGGATTCCGATTCCAGCAATTCGACGGAGGCCGCCAGGATCGCCTCCCGCGATAATCGTGCGGGACGCCCGACACTCCTGCCGCCGGATTTCTTCGCTGCGCCTGTTTTGGTTTTTGCTCGAGGGGATTTCGATTTGCCTGTTGTCTTGGCCACGGGGTTTTCCACTGGTTACGGTTGGGGAAGGCGGCGTGCTGTGTCGCGTGGCCGCGTTCGACAGTATACAGGTATGGATATCTTATCGATAAGGTATGTGGTGTTCGTATTCTCACTGATCCGGAAAATAGTGGCGCGACTCAATTGCCTTCTCCCGAAGCCACAATATCCGGATGTGCATAGGGCGGAATCACCGGGTCCTCGATCCGCGTCAGTCCATCGAGGGTGTGTACGGGAATCCCGTGGTACAGCGGATAGTGCAGGCTGTAAGCCGTCAGCCCGGTCCGCTCGGTGGCCGGCAGATGGCACAGTGCCAGTCCGGTCTCGGCGATATACTCGATGCGCTCCGATGGATACTCCTCGGGAATAAGATCCGACGCCCCCGGTGTGCGGATGGCGGTACTCGGCGCCAGCGTGTTCACCGCGATATTGTCAGGCAGCAGTTCCGCCGCCAGCCCCTGCGTCATGCGGTGCACCGCCGCCTTGATGGCGGAGTACACCGAGCTGCCACCGTAGGTGGCCCACTCGTCATAGGGACGCTGCGGGGGCAGGGCAGTGACTGACCCCAGCACCACGATCCAGCCCGCGCCGCGGCGGCGCATCTCGGGCACGACCTGCTGGATCAGTTTGAACGGCGAGCGCAGGTAGTGTCCGATGGTCTGGTCGTACATCTGTTGCGGCATGTCCACGCTGGGTGCGTAGTTGGCTTTGCCGCCGCTGTGAATCAGGATGTCGACACCGCCGGCCAGTTCGATGGCGCGGGCGACGATACCGTCCAGTTCTTCCTCCCGCTCCAGATCCGCCACCAACGGGTAGGCGGTGCCGCCCTGCTGCTCGATCAGCGCGACGGTTTCCTTAAGCGTGCCCTCGTACTGGCCGCTCGCGTCCAGCGACCGGGCGCTGACCACAATTGTCGCACCCTCGGCGGCCAAGCGCTGTGCCAGTGCGCGGCCGATGCCGCGGCTGGCGCCGGTGACCAATGCGATTTTTCCTGCGAGTAGATTTCCCATGCGGTTATCCCTGCCTCGAATTGCGGTTAGTTTGATTCAGCACCGATAATGCTCTTTTCCAGCGCGCTGAAGGCGTGGGACAGGTTCACATCGACGGCCTGTTTGCCCGACTCCGGATCAAACCAGCGGTCGACATGAGCCCAGTGGTGCGGGTGCGCCATGTACGGACCCAGCAGTCCGTCCAGGCTTTCGAATTCCTGCTCCCAGACATACGTCCAGGGCGCACAGTCCGCAGTATCCCAGGGCAGCACTTGCGCTCGACTGAGGCGCCAGTTCAGGATATCGGGAATCTGCCGGGCCATTTCCAGTAGATCCTGCTCGAAACGCTGCGCCGTATCAGCGCCTGTGCCGGGAAGCAGGCGAAAAAACGCGGTGCGCTTGACGCCATTGGCCAGGTCTTTGCGGCGCACACCGGCATTCACGGTGTCGAGACGGAGAGCGTGGCAGGCACTACAGTAGCGCTCAAGTGCCGCTGCGACGCTGTTGGTCCAGTAGGCTGAGCGCTGAGCCGCTTCGGCCGTATCGCGGTCCGGGTAGAGGATATCCCAGGTGTAGTGTCCCACGGCGTACTCCGGTGCGTAGTTCGCCGCGAGCTCGACGCGTTCCACGCCGGGCAATTCCGCCGCTGCATCGCGCAGGATCGCTTCCAGCACTGTGCGCTGTTCGGCGTCTACATCCTCTTTGATGGACAGTTGCGCTGTCTCGCGGTAGCTGTGAGTCGTGACCTGAAAGCGGCTGACGTCCTCCGCTCCGGGTAACTCGCCGGGTACGCTGTCACACAGGTACTCTCGCTCACGCGCAACACACAGCGTATCGACCTGCGCCCAGAATCGTGCGACGCCCGGGTCGCCCGACTGGGCGCGCATCGCCCACCAGGCTTGCGTGTCTTCCACTTGCCAGCGCAGCCAGAGCGTGACGGGCGCGCTTTGAAGTTTAACCGGCGGTGAGATGCGGTGCTCGACGAACCGCAGGCCCCGCTGTGCCGCCTGCGCGATATAGTCGCGGTGAAACAGCTGAAGCAGTCCGTCCAGGTTATCACCTGCGATCTCGATTCTATCCTGAACTTCTATCATTGTTTCTCCTTCCCGTGGGCGTGTCCGTTTCCTGTGACCTGGCAGTCAGTTTGTGTTGGCAGCACCCAGAGAGGCCAGCACCTCCGGCGGCAGGGCCGGCGCCGAGAGTGCGGTCAGGTGCCTGGCACGGTTGGCAGCGTATTCTCCGGTCATCTCGGGGTGGGTGGATACCCAGAACTCGCCGGCGGCGATCTGCGGCAGGATGATTTTTGCCGCCTCCCGGCCGGTCATGCCGTTGTCAGCCAGCATGTCCTCCATGACTTTCCGGTGGAAACGGCTGACCTCGTCGTCGGTGCCGGCAGAGTCAGTAAAGATTCTGGTGGCGACCGGCCCCGGCAGGATGGCCGATACGCTGATGGGGAGCTGCTTGAGTTGCATTTCCAGGTACAAGCACTCACTGAAGGCGAGCACGGCGTGCTTGCTGAGGATGTAGGAGGTTTGCACCGGCATGATACCCAGCGCACCGATGGAGGACGTGTTGGCGATAAAGGCCTGTTCGCCCGCGTCGATCATGCGCGGCGCGAACGCGCGGACGCCGTGGATGACGCCATGAATATTGATATCGAGGGTTTTCTCCCAGGTTGCTGCCGGGATCTCCCAGGTGAGCCCCAGGGTTTCGATGCCCGCATTGTTGATCAGCAGTCGTACGCTGCCGAAGGTATCGAAGACCCTGTCTGCCAGCGCTTCCAGCGCCTGCGGGTCGCTCACGTCCGTCACCACGGGCAGTGCCTCACCGCCGTCTCGTTTAATGTCTGCGGCCAGTGCGTCGATACGGTCCTGGGCAATGTCCGCCAGCACGACTTTCATGCCTGCTGCTGCGGCCTCGCGCGCGAGTCCCTCGCCAATGCCGGAACCGGCACCGGTGATTACCGCGACGCCCCCCGTCAGTTTAGCCAGTGCTTCATTCATGGGTGTGTACCCCCTGTTGGCGAGTATTTGAGGTTGCGAGAATCAAGTGGAGTAATCCGCGGTGTCATGTTCCGGATGTTACAGCCCGTGGTGCGTCTGGCTTTTCGCCCATCGCTGCATCGCATTTACCGGCCAGCGTGTAATCTGCCACTTCGGGAGCGCGGGTCATCCACCAGTAATCCACTAACCGATAGGGACAGGACATGATATTGCGTCCGCGTGCGTTTTTATAATAGCTCTGCGGAGCGCTGGGGTGTAACCAGATCAGCCCCTGCAGCGCAGCGTCCACTTCCGCGTTGAAGCGGTCGCAGGCGGCCGCTGTTGGCTCGAGAGTGGCTGCATCTTCTCTGCGCAGCAATTCGAGACACTCCATGATGTAGTGAATCTGTGATTCCGAGGTGATGTTCTGCCCGCCGGCGTGGTTGGGTGCGCTGTTCGGTCCCACTGTGAGGAAGTAGTTGGGATAACCGGGTACGGCAACGCCGAGGTAAGCGCGCGGATCGTCCTGCCACTCATCGCGCAGGTTGCGCCCGTCGCGGCCAATCACCTCCAGGGTGCCGACCATGTTCGCCGTGTCAAAGCCTGTAGCGCACACGATGACGTCTACCTCTACCCGGCGGCCATCCGCAAGGACGATCGCGTCGCAATCCACGTGGTCGATGCCGGTAACCTCCAGCGTGACATTGTCGCGACACAGGTTTTCGAGCCAGTTGATATCCATCACGATGCGCTTGCCGAATACCGGGTAATCCGGCAGCAGTTTTTCCAGTAAGTCCGGCCGGTCCGCCAGCTTGGCCTGGTAGTTCTGCAGGCAGTAATCGCGCACGCCGTCATTTAACGCTGAGATCGAGCGCTCAGGGTGCGCCCAGTCCGGATCGATGCGGATATTCTCGAACAGTCCGTCCGCCGCGAACCAGTAAGCGCGAAATCGCATCCACTGCGCATAGTGCGGAATATGCTGCTGCGCCCAGCGCACCGGTTCGGGTACTTCTATATAGTAATTCGGCATCAGCCAGTGCCGGGAGCGCTGCAGCACCGTTAGATGTTCCACCTGAGCCGCCATCGCGTTACCCACCTGCACGCCGCTGGCGCCGGTGCCCAGCAGGGCGACGCGCTTGCCGCGCAGATCGATCGAATGGTCCCACGCCGCCGTGTGCATCAGCGTTCCGCCAAATTCCCGCAGGCCTGGAATGTCCGGATACCGCCAGCGGTTTAGCGGGCCGTGGGCGTTAATCACCGCGTTGGCGGCAATCACCCGCGAACCGGATGCGCTTTGCACTGTGACTTGCCAGCAATCGCGCACCTCGTCAAAACGGCACTCTGTCACCTGCGTATCGAATACGATATTGCTTCGTAGCTTGTATTTCTCCGTAATGCCCAGCAGATAGCGCTGGAATTCTGGCCCGTTGGGTGTGTAGTGCGACCAGTTGGGATTCAGCTCAAACGAGTAAGAATAGAAATGGCTCGGCGTATCGACCGCGACACCCGGGTAAGTGTTTTCCAGCCATGTGCCGCCGATGTCGTGATTTTTCTCGATGACCTCGAAGCTGTAACCCGCCTCCTGCAATTTGATTGCCGCCAACAACCCGGTCAGGCCAGCGCCGATCACCAGCACCTTGAAATCCGCCGCCGGTGCGTCCCGCCCTTCGCGCGCGCTGCGCTTCTCCGGTGGATTGAAGCCCATCTGCTCCCGCAGCATGGGAATGAATTCTTCCCCCACCGGTTCCGCGACCGCCGCACTGAGCATTTTTTGCAGCAGGGCATCGTCCGGCGCAATATCCGCCGGTGGCGGCGATTGCGTCAGCAGATCAAACACGCGCTCATGCAACTCCGCAACCAGGTCTGCCGGCACCTGCTTCTGTGGATCGAAAATGGAGCTGATGAACGGGGCAACACGTGCGAGAAAAGCCTCGTCGCGCGAGAAGTGGGTATAGACCATTAACAAGGGCGCCGCCTCGCTCACCGCTAGGGCGGCCCTGAGTCGGTCGTGATCCTTGATAGGCAATACTGCGGTAATCGGGGTGATTGCGGAAACCGGCTGCGTCATAGTGTTTATCCACGGTTGGGGTGTTGAATGGGGCTGGTCGGCCACAAAAACTTACAAATATTATATATATAAGTAAATTAGCTCACAAGTGATGAATGGTAAAGATATGGCCCGGTTTGAAAACATGAACGATGGACTGAAGGATAATGCGACAAGCGTTCTTCAATTAAAGCGTTCGGAGACAGGAGGCTCCCGCTTCAACGCGGGCGGCGTGGGCCGTAGGTGGCCGGCCGGAGGAGGAACAGGAAAGCGCCAGTACTGGCCTGTGTGTAGGCTCAAAGCTCCGCGACCTTCAAGACCAGCTTACCCCGATTATGCCCCGACTGAATCACCCGGTGCGCCTCGGCAGCCTCCGCCAGCGGAAACTCCCGAATCGGTGGCAGGCAAATATCGCCACTGCCAAGTAGATCAGCAATCTTTCCCAATGTCGCTGAACATCCCACATCATCCATGGTAGAAAACACCCGCATCACGTTCTTCGCCTGCGCCGCTGTCGCCGCCGCTTCGAAATCACCGTCGTCGACCAGGGTGGGGATGCTGACCAGCGTGCCTCCCGTGCGGACCAGGTCCAGCGCGTTGGGCAGCGTGCTGACGCCGACTGCGTCCAGCAAGTAATCCAGGCCATCAGGCGCCCAGGCATTGACGGCTTGAGTGATGTCCTCTTCGCGATAATCGATCACGCGTTCCACACCGAGCCCCTGCAGGTACTCGACATTCACTGTGCTGCACGTGGCGGCCACTTGCGCTCCCGCCCAGCGCGCGAACTGCACGGCGAATCCGCCAAGGCCGCCCGAGCCACCGTGGATCATCACCTTCTGGTTGGCGTGCACGCCGCCGCGATCAAATACTGCCTGCCAGGCTGTGAGCGCGGCGACAGGCAGCGCAGCGGCCTGGGCGAAACTCAGGCCATCCGGGATGTGTGCCACCCGGTCCTGGTTGGCCAGCGTGTACTGCGCGTAGCTCCCCTGTCCGCCCTGGCCGTGATTGGTAGGCGTGAACACGCGATCGCCGGGTTTGAAGGCGGTCACATCGTCACCGACAGCGGCGACCACGCCGGCCGCATCAAAACCGATGATGTACGGGAAAAAATACGGACGATACGCAGCCAACAGGCCCTGGCGGTTCTTCCAGTCCGCCGGATTGACGCCGGCATAGGCTATTTGGACTAGCACGTCTGCTGCCCCCGGCACGGGCGTCGGCAACTCGCTGTACCTGAGCACCTCAGGGCCCCCGGTTTCTTCAATAATCATCGCGTACATGGGTGGTTCCTCTATTCAGGACATAAATGGCGTGTGAAGAATTCCGCCATGACACCCAGGGCCTCGTTGGTCTCAGGCAGATGCAGGGCGTACCAGTGGGTGTGCGGCATCGCGTCGAATACCATGAGATCGGCGTCGACGCCGGCCCGGCGCAGCGCCCGGTGAAAATTCGAGGTGGCGCTGAGTATCGCATCGCGGGTACCGGACATGAGTAACACCGGCGGAAACCCGGACAAGTCGGAAAGCACCGGGGAGATCAGCGGGTCGCGCGGATCGGCACCACCGAGGTAGGCGCGCACTTCACTCAGTTCATGATCCAGTGGAAACAGCAGGTGGCCGAAGAAACCGTTCAGGGTGAATATGTGACTGGTATCGCCGAAGTCTATCAGGTCGCCGCCGGCGGAAAACACACCGGCACAGGCGGGCATGGGCAGCCCCTCTTTGCCGGCTCGCGCCAGCAACTGCCCGGTAATAAATCCGCCCGCTGAACTGCCATAGATGGCGATGTCGGCAGGGGAGCGGGTTTTCAGCGTGTCGCGGTAGACCGCAATGGCATCGTCCACGGCTGCGGGGTAGGGGTGTTCCGGTGCCAGGCGGTAGTCCACCGCGATCACCTCAATGCCGGTGAGGTGGGCAATGGGAATGGCCTCTACCAGGCTACCAGAACCGATCACGAAACCGCCGCCGTGAAAATTGATCAGCACTTTATCGCGATTTTCCGCCGTCACCTGAAGGGGAGATACACGGTGGCAGCGCACACCGTCGATCTTTGTCTCCTCAATAGTAACCGGGAACATGGCCTGCGCCTGCTGGTTCAGCGCATCGAAGGCCAGTGCAGTGACCTGGCGTGTCTCCCACATCGCCATCGGCGCGGCGGAGGTGTCTGTACCCCACAAGTCCTGGGCGATGTAACTCTGCGCTTCGGGGCTGATAGTGCCCGGCACGGGCACATCGTTGCCGCCGAGGTCTACTGTGCCGTTGTCGTCTATGTCATAGGCCATGGTGCAGGATTCTCTCAGGTTGTAACGCACCTGTAGTGCGAGTGGTAACGGGTGTCAGTTCGGTGCAGCAGTCGTCAAGTGGTGATCTCGAAAGTGGCTATCCAGCACAACCGGAATTCGGTGCTCAGTGTTTGTATATTTCAAGTTGCTCCAGCACCTGCACGACCTCGATCAGGTTTCCTTCCGGGTCGCTGACGAAGCCAACGCGCACACCGTGATCCGGATTGTCCTTTACAGGGTCGACAATACTGCCGCCCGCGTCCACGGCGCGCTGCACGAACGCGGCGATATCCTCGGTCTGGAAGCCCACGATCACGCTGTGACCACCCTTGTTACCGGTGTCGGTAAACGACAGCAGGACAAACATGGCGGCACCCGCACCGGTCGGATTGAACATGATCTCGGAAATGGGGCGGCTGGCGATCTCGGCATCCACCCGCGCCAGTTCGGTCAGCCCGCAGACTTCAGTATAGAACTTTGCCGACGCTTCCAGATCCTGCACAAGTAGTTTGGTGAAGCCAAAGTGGGCCTGGTTAAGCTGTGACATGGTGACCTCGGAGTGTGGGAGATTAAATAACTTATATATAAGAAATTATAAAACTATATAAGACCGGTGGATTAGTCAAGGCTTGCGTAGCGTCGGGTCGGGTGCGTGAGCTCTCCCGCGCACTGGGCTGTCGCCATCTGTCCCTTTAATTAAACTTATAGATAAGATATATTGCTTTGCCCGCCACTGCTGCGCCAGGTTCTGCTGCCATAGTTCAACCGGAGCCAACGCAGTCACAACGACTCGAAGATGTTCGGGCAAAACCACAATTAACCGGGGAATTACGTCCATGTCGTCCTCCAATGCGCTATCCGGCCAGACATTATTTGATACCTTGCGTCGTACTGCAGCGAAACACCCTGGCAAACTGGCCATCAGGCAGGGACCTGAAAGCCGGAGCTATAGCGAGTTTTACCAGGTTTGCCTGCAAGTTGCCGGGGGGCTGCAGCAGTTGGGAATTCAGCCCGGCGACCGCGTGGCGATACTGTCGAAAAACTCCAGCGCCTTTGCGGTCAGCCGCTACGCTATCGCTGCGACCGGCGCGGTGCTGGTACCGGTGAATTTTATGCTGAACCCGCAGGAGGCCGCCTATATCCTCAACCACAGTGGGGCGCGCCTGCTGCTGGTAGGTGCAGAGGAACAGGGTAAAGCGCAAGCACTGGCGTCTCTGTGCCCCGATATTGAAAAGATGATCTGGCTCGGCAGCGAAGCCGGACTCCCTACGCCACCCGGAATGTACCCTTTTGCTGAACTGACCGTATCTACTGCTGCGCAGCCGACGCATGCCATCCGCACCGACGACCCGGCGCAGATCATATACACCAGTGGCACCGAGTCCGCGCCCAAGGGGGCGGTGCTGAGTCACGCGGCAATTATCTGGCAGTATGGCAGCTGCCTGGTGGACGCAGAGATTGCCGAGGCGGATACATTGCTCCACTCCATGCCGCTCTATCACTGTGCGCAACTGGATTGTTTCCTCGGTCCGTCCATTCAGGTCGGGGGCAGCAATATCATCACGGATGATCCCAGCCCCGAAAACCTGTTAGCACTGCTCGCAGCGGAACAGATTACCTCTTTTTTTGCTCCGCCTACCGTCTGGATATCCCTGCTGAATTCGCCGCAGTTCGAACAGACTGATATGTCGCGCTTGAGAAAAGGCTACTACGGCGCCTCGATCATGCCCATCGAAATCATGAAACGCATACAGCGCAGCCTGCCGCAGATTAGGCTGTGGAACCTGTATGGACAAACCGAAATCGCCCCCGTGGCGACAATCCTCAAACCCGAAGACCAGTTGCGCAAACCCGGCTCTGCCGGCAAACCCGTGCTGCACGTGGAAACCCGCATCGTCGACGACGCCATGAGGGACGTCGCAGCAGGAGATATCGGGGAAGTCGTGCATCGCTCGCCGCAATTGCTCACGGAGTACTTTAAGGATCCAGAGCGCACCGCGCAGGCCTTCGCCGGCGGCTGGTTCCACAGCGGCGATCTTGCGACGATCGACGACGAGGGCTACATCACCATCGTCGATCGCAAGAAGGACATGATCAAAACCGGTGGAGAAAATGTGGCTGGCCGGGAGGTCGAGGAAGCGCTGTACCAGCATGCCGACATCGCCGAAGTCGCAGTGATCGGCTTGCCGCACCCGCACTGGATTGAAGCAGTGACGGCGGTGGTGGTGTTGCACCGGGGTGTCGAGACCGGCGAAGAAGCGGTTATCCGCCATTGCGCGAGTTTGTTGGCGGGGTTCAAGGTACCCAAGAAGGTGCTCTTCGTTGATTCGCTGCCGAGGAATCCTTCCGGGAAAATCTTGAAGCGCAATCTACGTGAGACTTATAGCGAAGTGTTTCGAGATGAAAGTTCTCACTAGTATTGCGCATTATGGCCTCCACTGGTGGTGCGTACTTGTTTGCTTCTCCGCCGCGTAATGAGAAAAAAGACTAAATTTTACCTGCAACTATCGCCGAACAGGAAACTCCATGAATAAGGCCCAACTGGAAAAACTTTTCGACATGACCAACCGCGTAGTGATCGTCACCGGGGGCACCCGCGGCATTGGCCTTTCTCTGGCAGAAGGTTACGCTGCCGCAGGAGCAAAAGTGGTAGTTGCCAGCCGCAAGCCTGAAGCCTGCGCCGAAACCGAGCGCCACCTGCGCGAGATGGGCGCCGAAGCACTGGGCATACCGACCCACCTCGGCGACATCGAATCCCTGCGCGCGCTGGTCGCAAAAACCGTGGAAACCTTTGGTGCCATTGACGTTGTCGTCAACAACGCCGCCAACGCACTTGCCCAGCCACTTGGTGAGTTCACTCCCGAGGCCTGGTCCAAGTCATTGGATGTCAATCTGCGCGGCCCCGTGTTCCTCGTGCAGGAAGCGTTGCCCTGGCTGAAGCAGAGCCCCCACGCCGCCGTATTGAATATCGTCAGCGGCGCTGCCTACCTGTTCGCCTCCACCATTTCGCTCTATGCCATCGGCAAGGCGGGTCTCGCAGCCGCGACACGGGCCATGGCGGCGGAATTCCAGCCCCTGGGTATTCGCGTCAACGCGCTGTCTCCCGGCACCGTGGAAACGGATATGGTGCGCAAGAACACGCCCGAGGAACAGGCGGTAATGACGTCCATACAAATTATGCCGCGCATGGCACATCCCGATGAAATCGTTGGGCCGGCCTTAATGCTGACATCCGATGCGGGCAGTTTCTGCACAGGACAGACCGTTTTCGTTGATGGTGGCATGGTACCGCGGTGAAGGTGCCGCGCTGAATTTGAAGCAGACTTCACTCGTTTGATCAGGCTGAAGCCCGGCCGAAGACATTAATTAAGTAACCTGTCCCCGTCACACCAATATTGGGGGTGCTGGGGTGATTCCCCTGGCGCTATGATCACGGGTGGGGCGAAACTTGGTTTTACAATTTTTGGCAACAGAACGGCCGGGACTTTTCCGGTTTTCTTCGTGTTTAGTGGGATTTTCAAATTTTCAGGGGATTAAAAATGAGAAAAATAACTTTGGCACTGGCGAGCGCATTCGTTCTGGCGGGCTGTGCAGCAGGCGGCGGTTCGATTGCACCGGAGACGCAAACGGGGGTGTTCGGGCAGGAGAAGGACAAGGTCAGTGTGACGACTGCTGAGGCATTCAAAGGTAAAAAAGATGTCGTCATCGGCAGTTTCAAAGTGGGCTTTATTGAGTACAAGCGGGCTTCCGAGACAGCGGGTGGCGGTATGTTCTCCAATAGTGCGGCGGCGACTACAAGGGTAAAGGCCAACCTGGTGGGTGTGCCCGAAAGTACTATGCAGGCGATTACAGACGCAGCCTATAAGGATTTCGTCGCCCAGTTGGAAGCCAATGGTTACAACGTACTCGATCGCTCGAAGTTGACATCCCTGGATGCCTACAAAAAAGCGACCAGCGCAACCAGTCCGACGCAGTATGACGATATCACGCTGGCGATGAAATCTGACGTTCGGTATTTTGCACCGACCGGGCAGGAGCTGTTTTTCATGGTGGGTGAGAAATCCAGCGCGTTTGGCGGCCTCAGCAGTGGCATTGGATTCAGCAATCCCGGCATGGCATTCCAGGCGGTAGCAGATACTGAGAAACTGGCGATAGTGACAGCCAACTATGTGGTTAACTTCGTCAATACCGAAGGTTACGGTGGTTCGCATCGCACCGTGTCATCGGTATCGCTGGATCCGGGCCTCTCGGTTGTGCCGGGCAGTTCGGTTGGCATCGTCGGTGGTTATGACGGCACATTCAGCAAGAACATCGGCTCCATTGCACTGGGTCAGCCTGTCTACACACTGGATGAGTTTGGCTCCATTGAGGAAACCACATCGGCAGCAGAGAGCGCAGCGGGTACCTTCAGCATGGTGGTGGGTGGCCTGGCGGGCATCAGCTCAACAAACAGCGGAACGTATGCTGTAACGGCAAACCCCAAGACGTATGAGTCCCTTACCGAGGGGCTGCTCAAGGATGCGAATGCGCAACTGGTTTCCGCAATGGCGGCTAATCGCTAACGGGCAAAGGTGTGTAGCGAATCATCTCTCAACAGACCGTCTATATACCCTATACTTGGGACGTTCCCCGCATCTGCCACGTAACATTTGCGGGTCAGCCGTGATGTAAAACGGCAAACGCGTACAGGAGAGGTCACCCGGTTCACGGTTGCTCTCCACCTTGAGCAACCAGCCGGGTATTAGCGAAGTCTTATGAATACAGTAGCCATCATTGGTGCGGGACTGTGCGGCGCAACTGCCGCTGCCAAACTCGTGCAAGCCGGTTTTGAGGTCACTGTGTTCGATAAAGGTCGCTCTGCGGGCGGTCGGATGAGTAGCAAGCGAACCGGGTCAGGCTATCTAGATATGGGCGCGCAGTATTTCACGGCGCGAAGTGCGGATTTTCAACATCAGGTGCAGCTATGGCTGGAGGCTGGCTGTGCTCAGGAGTGGTCGTGCAGCACAGCCTCGCTGGCATCCGATGGTGTCTCCGCATCTTTGCAGGCCTCGCCAGACCAACAAACGCGTTTCATCGGCGTGCCTTCCCAGCAAAGTCCTGTGAAATTTCTATTGGCAGATATTCCCCTGAGAACCGGCTGTCGTATCGAGAAGCTGCACCGTGTCGAGACCGAATGGACTCTGACCAGTGATAACGGCGAACAGTACTCCGGCTTTGATCACATTGTGCTTACCATGCCGCCAGTGCAGACGGAGCACCTCCTGGCACAAAGTGGACTGTCGGAGCTGTTTGTCGCGCCCACCTCCGTACTCGAACCCTGCTGGGCTGTGGCTGTTCAAGCTGAAGGTGCCGTACCGGGCCATGCCATTTTTTGTGAGCATCCCCGACTGCGGTTTATCAGTCATCAGGAGAGCAAGCCGGGGCGTAAAAGTTGCTATGTGCTGCATTTTAACGCGACGTTCAGTCAGGATAATCTGGAGCAGGCTGCAGAGTTCTGGTTTAACGAAGCCCGCGATATTCTATCGAACGATCTGGGCCTGGAGGGAGCCGTCGAGGATGTGGTGGCGCATCGCTGGTTATATGCCAGCCAGAATGACGAGTGGACACCTTCCGGCCTCGTCTCGTTGCCGGAGCACAACATCTGGATAGGTGGGGACTGGAGTCTTGGTGGGACGGTTGAAAACGCTTACCTGTCAGGCCTGAATCTCGCTACAGCAGTGATAGGCAATAATTCTGCGATTGCGGCGTCCGAGTGATTGCGTTGGGTGCCTTGGGTGCCTTGGGTGCCTTGGGTGCGATGGGAGATGCCACGCCTTCGAGCGTGTGAGTGCCTAACGCCAAATGTAAAATCGGATGAATTAAAGGCGGCATCCTTGGGTAATCGACTAATGTGCCCCGGCTAAACTAAATAAGAAGCCGTTTCATCGCCTCAACTTCGCTCTCATCCAGGTTGGATGTGGGCAGTTCGCCACGCCGGAATTCCAGGTAGCGACGCAGGCGATTATGGGTCAGTTTATCCAGCGCGTAGGTCCTGGCGGTGATAAACGCCGGCACCAGCAACACGATCGGTACCATGAATACGATCCATTGCAGCGCAGTGATCACGCTGGGAGGTTGCACCTGCAGGATTTCCGTATAGCGGCCGTCCTGCATCTCGCGGATCGGGGGCAGGTAACCGGACACCTCCAGTATCATGCCCACGGTGAAGATGCCGATCGCGCCGGAGAACTTGCGCGAGAACGTCATCACCCCACTGAACGATCCCGCGATGCGCTGCCCGAAGCGCAGCTCGCCGATATCGGTGACATCGGGAAAGATCGACCACGGCATCACCACACAACCCACCACGCCGCTGCCGACGAGCGCCGCTACGAGGTAGATCGTATAATCCGGCCAGTCCGGACGGTAGATGGCCATCAGGCAGGCACCAAGCAACCACAGCACGATGGAGTAGCGGTACACGGTCGCTTTGCCGATACGGTTTGACAGGGTTACCACCACCGGGATCAGCACAATTTGAGTGACCAGCATCGTGCCGATGACCAGGTCCGCCTCGTTCTTCCTGTCGAGGTAGTAGTACATGTAGTACTGGAACACCGCCGCGACCACGTCCATCGACAGGTAGGCGAGGAAGTACATCGCCAGTAACTTGCGAAAGGTTTTTATCTCGAACGGGCGCAGGAAAGACGCCACCGAAAACTGGCTCTTTTCGTGGGTCATCGGAACGCGCTCGTGGGTAAACAGGAACATCAATAGCCACGGGATCGCATAAAAAACGGAGAATACCGCGGCCATCACCAGCCACCCCATGGAGGCGTCGTCGAACAGTTCCACGATGGTCAGCGGCAACACGGCAGCCACCAGCGAGGATACCTGCGAGAAGAACAGCCGCATCCCGTTGATCGCATTGCGCTCTTCATAGTCCGTACTGATCTCACTGCTCATCGACGCGTACGGGATCAGGCACACCGTGGAGACCGTCGAGAAGTAAACGTAGGTACACAGCACGTAGAGGAACTTCTTCAGTTCCGAATCGAAGTCCACCGGGTACCAGAGCAGGATGAAGGAGGTGAGAATGCCGATGACGGCCAGCGCGAAATAGGGCCTGCGCCGTCCCCAGCGAGTGCGGGTGTTGTCGGTAATCACGCCCATGACCGGGTCGGAGATCGCGTCCCATACCTTGGAGATCAGTACGACAGTGCCGGCAAGGGCAGGCGAGATTTGCACCACATCCGTCAGGAAGCGCAAATAGTAGAACGCCATGATGACCTGTGAGCCGCCGATGAAAATATCACCGGAGCCGAAAATCAGTTTTTCACGCAGGGTGATGGGGGGCGGAGTAGACATCAGTTAACCTTGCCCTGGTCCAGTAACTTCTTGTAGTTCAGCCCTGCGAAGAACAGGGAGGCGAGGCCGTATGTCCAGTCATTGCCCCGGGGGGTGTACTTGTAGCCGAGGTAAGGGAACCCTTGCAACGGGATCGTCGGCGCGCTGATAAGCGGCATGCTCAATAGCCCGTTCTTTATCTCCAGCGTATCGACCACGGCACGATAGGCTTTCAGGCCGGGTGCAAGATAACGCTCGTCCAGATAGCCGTCGGCCACGCCCTGCATCCAGCCACTGGCGATCAGCGCGGTGGCGCTGCTTTCAATGTAGGTCTTACCCGGGCGGTTGAACACGGTCTCGTAGAATCCGTCGCTGCGCTGGTAGGGCAGTAACGCCTGCGAGGTCTCCCGCAGGATACGAATGGCCTCGCTGCGCTCTTCGCTGTCCGGTGCAAAATGATCAAGCGCCAGCGGCAGCCCGGCGATCACCCAGCCGTTGCCCCGGCCCCAGTACACCTTGTTTTTGGGGTAGGTGTGCTGTTGGCGGGTCCAGTAACAGTGATAGAAGAGTTTGTCCTGCGGGTCCTGCAGATAGCGGGCGAACAGGGCGGGTTGGCGGCGGGCGAAATCATAGATTGCCGCATCGTCGGCAACACTGCCGTACCAGCCGGAAAATACGCCGTACATCATCACGGAGTCGACCCACACACTCTTGGGATAGAGCTTCCCTTCCCAGGAAGAGCCCAGGTGATTGGGCATATAGTCCAGCACGCGCTCGGAATGCAGTAGATAGTCAACCACACGGTCGACTACCACTTTGTAGCGCACTTCCCCGGTTCGCAGGTACGCGGCGTAGGCCGCCAGCGCCGGTGCCATGGTATCCGACTGGTCAACCCGGTAGCCCGCCTTGATGTGGGCATCCAGGTAGCGGCAGATGTAGTCGAGATAGCGGTCTTCCCCCAGCGCGGTATCCAGCAAATGCAGCGAGTAGGTGTACAGCGCCTCACCCCACATCCACTTCAATTTTGCAGGATCGTAGCGCTTGACCGAGTCATCGGCCAGTTCCAGTACGCGTGTGAAATAACTGTCGGCGGACAGATCCTGTCGCCCTTCCGCAAGCCCTGACATAGTGCCTCCTTGTTGTGCCGGACTACGCGCCGTCGCCGGCGGGTAAATCGATGCCAGAACACAGTGTGATATGGCGGTGCAGCACACGCCGTATTCGCATCATGTCCAGGCGAGGGCGCCCCTCGATCGCAGCGGACTGCTCCAGCTGTCGAAACAGCGCAAACGTCAGGCCCGCGTCCTCTTCCGGTGCCGTGGAACCCAGCGCACGATGCACTATCTCCAGGTAGGCCAGCTGCTCTTTGCCCTCACGGACGACCATCTCGTGCAGCGTCGGGTAGCGCACAGATTCATGGTGGAAGGCGAGTTCCAGCAGGCGATCTTCGCGCTTGCCGGACAGCTGGCTCTGCAAGTACCCGAGGGAAATCTGGTAAATCTCGGCGGCGATCCGCGCCCGGTCTGC
>JAGRIK010000164.1 GCA_020443325.1 Halioglobus sp. | reverse complement strand
TGTTAATCCAGCCGGCTAAATAATACAGTGTTTGGCGTAACTGGTCGTTTCGTTTGCGGTCCACTCGCCCTTGGGCTTTTCGGACATGTCCTCACACCACTGTTTAGAGCCGATGGTGCTGCTGTCGAGCAGGCAGTTGCTGGCGAAGGTAATCGCGTCCGAACTGGTCCACTCGCTCTTGGATTGTTCCTTTTTCTGTTCACACCATTTTTCGCTGCCGGGTTCCACGCTGCACGCTCCCAAAAGCGACACACACGCGATGACTAACACTCGTCGCATACTATCTTGCCTCTTGTCTCAATTGTAAAAAAGGAGCCGACCGGCTCCCTCGTGTACACAAAAGCCAGCGCTATTTTTTAAGCTGCATTTTGATCGTGCTCTCAGTCGCCTTGCCGTAGGGTGGCAGCATACCGCCCAGCTTCGCAACGTTGAAACTGGCCTGGCGATAGATCGATTTTGCGTGGCTGAATGTCTGGAAGCCCTTGAAGCCGTGATAGGCGCCCATCCCGCTGGGGCCAACGCCGCCGAAAGGCAGATCCTCCTGGGCCACCTGCATTACCACATCGTTGATGCACATACCGCCCGAGGTGGTGCGGCTGGTCAGGGCAGATTCCTCCTGCTTGTCATCGCCAAAGTAATACGCGGCGAGGGGGCGCGGTTTGCTGTTGATATAGCTGATGGTTTCCTCAAAGTTGTTGTAGGTGCGAATAGGCAGCAGCGGCCCGAACAACTCCTCCTCCATCATGCGCAGGTCGTCCGCAGGCTCCGGTATCAAAGTGGGCGGTATTTTCAATGTGCCCTGCTGTTTACCGAAATCCTCGTTGGCGGGGTTGATGGGGATGATCTTCTGTCCGCGTTCCGCCGCTTCCGCAAGGTAGCCGTTGAGGCGCTGGAAATGACGTTCGTTGATAACAGATGTGTACTGCGGATTGTCCAGAATCTTCGGGAACATCTGCGTGACGGCCTTTTGTGCCGCGGCAATAACCTCGTGCAGTTTCTCCTCCGGCACCAGCAGGTAATCGGGTGCAAGGCAGATCTGCCCGGCATTCATGGTCTTGCCCACCATAATGCGACCCAGGCTCTTTTCGAGATCAGCGGTGCGAGAGATGACCACAGGTGATTTGCCGCCCAGTTCCAGCGTGACCGGCACCAGGTTGCGCGCTGCTGCCGTCAGGATGTGGCGTGCGATGGAGGTCGCGCCGGTAAAGATCATGTGATCGAAAGGCAGGCTGGAGAAGGCCTGTCCGACTTCCGGGCCGCCATCGAACATGGCGATTTCTTTCGGGTCATAGGCTTCGGCGATCATTTCTGCCATCAGCGCAGATGTCGCAGGGGTAAACTCAGAAGGTTTGATCATGGCGCGGTTGCCGGCGGCCAGTACGCCCGCCAACGGGGCAAACACCATATTTACCGGAAAATTCCAGGGCGCGATGATGCCGACCACACCCAGTGGCTGGTATTCGATGCGCGAGCGACCGCCGAGCAGGTTGAAGGGAAACATGGTGGGGCGTTTTTCCGGCTTCATCCATGAACGCAGATGTTTTATCGCGTGCTTCATCGGTGCGATGCCCGCGCCGACATCGGTGAGCAGCGTCACTTCGCGCGGACGGCAGGTAAAATCCGAGTTGAGTGCGTCAACAATCCTGGCGTTGTACTTGATCAATACATCCACACCGCGCTGCAGGCGGTCGATGCGTGTTTCAGCAGTAACAACGCCCTCCTTTATGTAATCCTCACGCTGCATCTGAAGCGTGGCTATCATCTGCTGCTCAATATCGCTCTGGCTGACAGGTTGCTCGGGTGCATTCATGGTGAGTTCCTCAGTGTTGGTGCAAATCGGAGTGTGATTATGATCTGCAAGTATAGACCTGTGCTGAACGAATATTAATCAAATTTGATGGTCATTTATGGCCAATCCGCTGGAGGGCATTGTCGCGCTTGGCTTTGGAGGAATGAACTGCTATTAATTGCGCATGAGCACCGATAATCCGCACCGCGATACCCGCACCCCCTCGCCACCTTACGGTTACTCCCGTGAATGTACCTATCCGCGAGAGCAGCAGATTCATATTGTGGCCGAATATCATGCCCACAAGATTCGCCCCAGCCGCATCGCCTACCGCGTGGGAATTGATATCGCCTTCATAGAAGAACTCATCGCGGGAGAAACCGAGGCTGGGCGTTTTGCACAGCTGGTAAAGTTCTATCGCAAAGGGCGCTATCAGCAGCGACTGCGCGAAACGCAGAAAAGTACCGGTGTCACGCGGTATGAACTGCAACAAAAAATTGAGCGCGAATTTGCGCATGAAACAGACCTTTAAGCCCACCTGACTGACCAGGAATCACAGCAATGAATACTTTGGCTATTTGGCATGACATAGTGCGCCAGCGCGATACCGCGCGCTTTAACGAGGTACTGGCCGAGGATTGTGTCTTCCTCTCTCCCATTGTGCACACCCCCCAGCAGGGGCGTGACCTGACCGTGCTCTATCTCACGGCAGCGCTGAATGTGTTCAATGATAGCTTTGAGTACGTAAAAGAAGTTGTCACAGCGCAGCACGCGGTGCTGGAGTTCACCTGTGAGGTTGACGGTATTCTGGTGAACGGGGTGGATATCATGACCTTCGATGAGGCGGGCAAAATCACGGAATTCAAGGTGATGGTGCGCCCCCTGAAGGCCGTAAACCTGTTGCATGCCAAAATGAAGGCCATGCTGGAGTCAATGTCGGCCCAGTGAGCGCAACGGGCGAGGCGGAACTGGCTCAGTTTGAAACCAGATTGCTTCGATAGAGAGCGTGCCTGAGAGAAAGCGCTATGGGCGGGACACGCCAAAAAGCGCACATCCATGTGCAGGCTCGGGTGGTGACGTCCTGTCACCACACGGTCCCGCCCATAGCGCTTTCTCTCAGGCACCCACATTCGGCAAATCTCAAATTACCCGCCAGAGAGTGTTCCGGACAGCCGGCGCAATTCCCTGTATAATCTCGCGCCGCCTCTGACAGGGGGCCCTCTCAATACGTCAAGGTCGCAAAATGTCCTCTCCCGAAGCGGTAAGCAGTTTCGCACAGCTGGAATTACCCGTTCCAGTACAGAAAGCCCTCGTGGATGTGGGTTATGAAACCCCGTCGCCCATCCAGGCCCGGATTATTCCCCATATGCTGGAAGGCGTGGATGTACTGGGCCAGGCGCAGACCGGCACGGGTAAAACAGCGGCCTTTGCGCTGCCCATTCTTGCGCGCCTCGACCTGAAAAAGAAGCTGCCGCAGGTACTCGTGTTGGCACCGACACGGGAGCTGGCGATACAGGTTGCCGAGGCGTTCCAGAAGTACGCGCGGCATATGGAAGGATTTCACGTGTTGCCCATTTACGGCGGCTCTGACTACAGCGGCCAGTTTCGCCAGTTGCAGCGCGGCGTACATGTGGTGGTGGGCACCCCGGGGCGCGTTATGGATCATATGCGTCGCGGTTCACTGGACCTGTCCGGTTTGCAGTCACTGGTGCTGGATGAGGCCGATGAGATGCTGCGTATGGGGTTCATAGACGATGTGCAATGGATTCTTGAGCAGACGCCGCAGGAGCGCCAGATCGCGCTGTTCTCAGCCACGATGCCGGATGCCATCCGGCGCATTGCCAAGCGCCATCTGCGCAATCCGGTAGAGATTGCGATTGAGATCAAGGCGGTGACCACTGCGCTGATACGCCAGCGTGTGTGGATGATGGCGGGTATGAAAAAGATCGATGCGCTGACGCGGATTCTTGAAGTTGAAGAATTTGACGGGATGCTGATATTTGTACGCACGCGGATACTGACCACTGAGCTGGCAGACAAACTCGCTGCACGTGGCTACTCGGTCGCGGCATTGAACGGGGATATCCCGCAAAAGCAGCGCGAGCAGACGGTTGAAAAACTGAAGAGCGGCAAGCTGGATATCGTGGTGGCGACCGATGTGGCCGCGCGTGGCCTCGACGTACAGCGCATCAGCCATGTCATTAACTACGATATACCCTCGGATGTGGAGTCCTATATTCACCGTATCGGGCGCACCGGTCGCGCCGGGCGCAGCGGTGATGCCATTCTGTTCGCTGCCAACCGTGAGCGGCGCCTGTTGAGCGCGATCGAGAAGGCCACGGGTAAAGCGATAGAGAAAATGGCGCTGCCCACCGTGGAAGAAGTGACGGACAAGCGCGTTGGCAAATTCAAGCAGCGCATTACCGAGACGCTGGAGACTGCGGATCTGCAGATATTCAGGAGACTGATACAGGAGTACGAGAACGAGACCGGTGTGCCGGTGATGGAGATTGCCGCCGCGCTGGGTGTGTTGGCGCAGGGTAAAAAGCCACTGCAGGATAAAGTAGCCCCTGCATCCGACCGCGAAGTGCGTGAAGTACGCGAAGTGCGTGAGGAGCGCCGTGAGGCGCGAGTGGACAAGCCGCGCCGGGCGCCCCCGGAAAAGCCGGAACGAAAAGCGCGAAGCTCGAACGAAAAACTGGAGCCGGGCATGGAGCGGTTTCGCCTTGAGGTTGGCAATATACACGGCGTGAAGCCGGGTAATATTGTCGGTGCTATCGCCAACGAAGCGGAGATCGACAGCGAACACATCGGGCGGATCGAAATCTATGATGATTTCAGCACCGTGGATTTGCCGGAAGGCATGCCCAAGGAGCTGTTCAAGCACCTTAAATCAGTGTGGGTCAGCGGCCAGAGATTACAGATTTCCCGGTTGGCCGACGACAACACGGCACCATTGGCATCACCGGGAGAGCACGAAAAACGCAGCCCCGGCAAAGCCAGGCCAAAGGACAAAAACAAAGGCAAGCCGAAAGCAAAAGGCAGGGGTAAAAGCGAAGCGGCGGGCAATCGCGAGCGCCGGCAACCCGAGGCCGCGGCAAGCGACAAGCCATCGTCCAAACCCGCAGTGCGTCGCCGTCCCGCCAAATGATTTTCTATGTAGACACTGTTAGAGTCGCAGAGGCTTAAGACGACGGAGGTGGCGCAATGTCCAGGCATATTATCGTAGGTATCAGCGGCGCATCCGGCATTGTGTACGGCTTGCGCGCCCTGCAATTGTTGCGGGATTGCGCTGTGCATACCCACCTGGTCATCAGCAAGTCTGCCAGGCTTACGCTGCATCACGAACTCGATATATCCCCGGCGGAGCTTGAGTCCCTCGCCAGCGAGGTGCACCCAATCAACAACATCGGCGCCTCCATCGCCAGCGGTTCGTTTCCGACAGCGGGCATGCTTATTGCACCCTGTTCGGTGCGCACCATGTCGGAGATCGCGACCGGAGTTACCTCAACCCTGCTGACCCGCGCGGCAGATGTCGTGCTCAAGGAGCGCAGGCGACTGGTGTTAATGGTGCGCGAAACCCCGTTGCACACCGGCCATTTGCGTACCATGACGCAGCTGTCAGAGATGGGCGCGGTGATCGCTCCACCCGTGCCGGCGTTTTACGCCCGGCCGCAGACCCTGGACGAGATGGTGACACAAACCGTGGGTCGCGCACTCGATCTGTTTGACCTGGAACTGGACCAGGTAAAGCGTTGGCAGGGTGACTGATTCAGTGCGCAGTGTGTACCGCTTCACCGCAATGGGCCTGTAACTCCGATGCCCGTCCTGTTCTGTGTGATCGTGTTGGACCTGATAGGTTTCGGCATTGTGATTCCCATCCTGCCGTTCCTGTCTCCCACCCTGGGGGCGGACAAAATCGATATAGCACTGATCCTGGTGACGTATGCCGTTTGTGCCGGTTTGTGCGGCCCCGTGTGGGGGCGCCTGTCGGATCGCATCGGTCGTAAGCCCGTTATCATTATCTGCCTGGCGGGCGCCGCGAGCTCATACGTGTTGCTGGGGTTGGCCTCCGAGTTGTGGATGGTCTTTGCCGCACGTGGTTTTGCCGGGCTGATGGCGGGTAACTTCGGCGTTGCATCCGCGATGATCGCCGATATGACCACGCCAGAGAATCGGGCGCGCGGTATGGGGTTGAACGGGGCCGCGTTCGGCCTGGGTATTGTGCTGGGCCCGGTGCTTGGTGGCCTGCTGTCCGGGCCCAGCGCCAGCTTTACCCTGCCGTGCATCGTGGCCGGCGGTATGTCCCTGCTCGCGATGCTTGCAGCTGCGATTTTTTTACCCGAGTCCCTGCCTTTGCAAAAACGCCGGGATAACCGGTCCCTTGCGGGTTTGGTCCCGGCACTTTCCAACTACGGGTATTTGAAAGCGGCGGGAAACCGCCTGCTGTTGTCGCAGTTTGTATTGCACCAGGTCGCCGTCAGCTCGGTCTATTACCTTTTTCCCTTGTGGATGGGAGACCTGCTGGGCTGGAGTGCCAGGGAGGTCGGTATTGTCTTTGGCATTCAGGGGGGCGTGATGGTCATCGTGCAGGGCGGCTTGCTGGGTCCCATGGTGCGGAGGCTGGGCGAGTGGCGACTGCTGTGCCTGGCAATTTCTGCGTTGCTGCTGGGACTCATCAGCGCCGCTTTTGCCAGTACCATGGAGGTGATGGTCGGCTCGGTATTTCTCGCGATGACAGGCGCGACGATCTGTATCCCGCTACTGAGTACGATTGTCAGCTACACGACGACCCTGGATTCACGCGGACGTATGATGGGCCTCACCAGTGCTGCCTCATCCTGGGGCCGGGTAGCGGGCCCGTTGCTCGCCGGCGGGACGCTGGCGGCAGTCGGCTACCGCGGCGCCTGGTTGAGCAGTGCGGGCGTGGTGTCGTTCTATCTGCTCTGGGCTTGCGTCCAGACCGCCCGCCAGAAATCGAGCGGAACCGGCCAGCATGTACACAGGGATGCGTAACAGCGTAGTATTTCATTGCCGAGCGCACGAAACGCAGAAACTTACCCGGAATGACCCCAACAGGAACCAGGACTATGGCGACCGAACTTTTTAATTTGACTGGCAAAATTGCACTAGTGAGCGGCGCGAGTCGCGGTATCGGCGAGGAGATCGCCAAGCTGCTGGCTGAACAGGGTGCACACGTGATTGTCTCCAGCCGCAAGATCGACGATTGCACCGCGGTGGCCGAAGGTATCCAGAAGGCTGGCGGCAGCGCCGAGGCGTTTGCCTGCAATGTAGGGAATATGGACCAGATTGCCGAGCTGTTTGCCCACATACACAAGGTGCACGGCAAACTGGATATCTGCGTGAACAATGCTGCGACCAATCCCTATTTCGGCCATGTGCTGGATACCGATCTCGGAGCATTCAACAAAACCTGTGAGGTGAATATTCGCGGCTACTTTTTCATGTCGATCGAAGCGGGCAAGCTGATGCGCGACAACGGCGGTGGCGCGATCGTTAACACCGCCTCGATCAACGCGCTGCAGCCCGGGCCGATGCAGGGTATTTACTCCATTACCAAGGCGGCGGTCGCCAATATGACAAAAGTGTTCGCGAAGGAGTGTGCGCCGCTGGGAATTCGCTGCAATGCATTGTTGCCGGGCCTGACGAAAACGAAATTCGCCGGTGCGCTGTTCAGCAATGATGAGATCTACCAGATGGCGGTGCAGGGTATTCCGATGGGACGCCATGCAGAGCCCAGTGAAATGGCGGGCACCGTGCTCTATCTGGTATCGGATGCGAGTAGTTACACCAACGGCGAGTGTATTGTCGTCGACGGCGGCATGACGATTTAGACGGATAGCCGGGTCGTCAAGGCAATGAATACAGGGAGCGTTGTAATGGGCGAGCGGCAAATACCAGAACAATTGCTGGCGGACTGCCACCTTCTCGGGCGGCTCCCGACATCGGCCGTGTTGCTGAATCGCAATGCTGCCCTGCCGTGGTTTATCCTGGTGCCGCAGACATCGCTGTGTGATTTCCTGGACCTGCCGGAGGCACTGCGTCGGGAGGTGCTGGCTGACTGCGCATCGGTATCCGCGTTTATCAAGCAGGAGCTGGGCTTCGACAAGGTCAATGTTGCCGGCCTCGGCAATGTCGTGTCGGCGATGCATCTCCATATTATCGGGCGCCGTCCCCAGGATGCCTGTTGGCCGCAGCCGGTCTGGGGCAATCTGCCTGATGGCGGGCCCTACAGCGCGGAGCAACTGCGAGACTGGCAGGCACGCCTGGTTAAAGTGACGGGACTGCTGCCAGCTTCGCTCTAGCATTATGGATTCCCATGGTGGCAGGACAATGGTCAAGAGAGTTATCGTCACGCACGCACTGCCGGGCGGGCGACTGGACGCGCTGGCGCAACAGTGCGACATCAAAATACTGAAGGGTGAGTCACTGGCAGCGCAGTCACGCGAGGAGCTGGCGGCATGCCACGGCCTGGTCTGTCTCCTGACAGACCCCATCGACCGCGCGTTGCTGGACACCATGCCAAACCTGCAATTCGTCTCCAGCGTGTCGGTCGGGGTTGATCATATCGATGTGGAAACGCTGACCGAGCGGAATATTCCCGTGGGACACACCCCCGGTGTGCTGGTGGATGCTACTGCGGATACCGCTTTCGCGCTGCTGCTGGCAGCTGCCCGACGGGTCGCAGAAGGCGACCGTTATATCCGCGAGGGAAACTGGCGCAGTGAAACCCGTTGGTCCCCGGATTTTTTCCTCGGCAAGGACGTCAGTGGAGCTACCCTCGGCATTATCGGCCTGGGCGCCATCGGGCAGGCAGTGGCACGCCGGGCAGCGGGGTTTGGCATGAGTGTGCTCGGGTGGACGCCCTCGGGGCGCAAGGTCGCGGGGGTGGACAGCGTATCGCTTGAGGAGTTACTGCGGCGCAGTGATTTTGTCAGTGTCCACCTGGCGCTGGCGAAAGAGACGCGATTCCTGCTCGATGCGGCAAGAATCGCCGCGATGAAACCCGGTGCGGTGTTAGTGAACACGGCCAGGGGCGGTATTGTCGATGAGTCGGCGCTCGCGGCGGCACTGGACAGCGGCCACCTCCACGCGGCGGGGCTTGATGTGTTTGAGCGTGAGCCGATTGCGATGGACAGCCCGTTGCTGCGCCATCCTGGCGTTGTGGTCGTGCCGCATATCGGCAGTGCGACGACGCGGACGCGCGCGAAGATGGTGGATCTGGCTGTCGGCAACGCCACTGCGGCACTGCAGGGGCAGCCCATGCCGCACTGTGTTAATCCCGGGGTCTACCCGGCAGCGTCGTCGAGCCAGGGTTTGAGCTGAAGTATTATTGACCGGCGGGCGGCAGGTTCTTCAAAGCGCGCGCCAGGTAATCCTGCAGGTTTTGGTCGATGCGCGATGCGTCAATGTTGTTGGCGTCTTCCACCACCTTGGTTAACGTGGCCTGCCACACTTCCTGGTTGCTGGCCAGGTCATTGAACTGCAGGATGATATTGTTGGTCTCCTTTACTCCGCCCAGTGCAATTGCGTTGTCCACGGTGGCCTGGCTCACCTGGCGGTTGGGCGTGACCCGGGGGTAGGGCGTGATATTGCTCGCCAGTTCGCTGCGCGCTCCCTGTTGCATACCGCTCACGTAGAGGTAGTCAACGGTAAACTGCGCGCGGCTCTTGTCGAGCACGTAACCCTTGCGCTGCAGGTCTGCGTCCACTTCCCGCCGTATCACCGGATCTATGGTGTACACGGGATCAGAGGATCGCGTGGAACTGGGCAGTGGCTCGGTGCGCCATGTGTAATAGCGATAATCGCCGGCCCTGAACTTGTCAATTCCGCTCTGCTGAATTTCGACACCGCTGCACGCCACAAGCACGAGTGACAGTATCGTAAAGGCAAAAATCAGGGTGCTTCGCATTGTTATCCCCAGGACAAAGTGGTTCGCGTAAAGGTTGGTGGTTCCCCGGTGGGGTTGCCGCGCCGCAGCTATGGTAGCAGGTGGTGTGGGCCGCGGCCACAACACCTGCAGCTGCCGGACGTTGCCGCCGTGATTGTCGGCGGCGGGAATTTTTGCCGCGGCAGTCTGCCCATACCAGTTTGTTAGTGTTAGGCTATAACTAAAGGTTATTTCTGGACGGCTACTATGATTTCGCGCAGGTTGATACGTACAGATTTGAATTTACTGGTTGCGCTGCAGATTCTGCTGGAAGAGCGCAATGTTACGCGTGCGGCAGAGCGCTTGTCCGTGTCCCAGCCGGCGCTGAGCAAGACGCTGCAGAAATTGCGCGACTACTTCGAGGACGAGCTCTTCACACGCACCTCGCACGGCCTGGTTCCGACACCGCGAGCCGAAGAGTTGGGGGCAGAACTGCCCGCATTGCTGGAAACCATAGAGCACGTTCTGGGCGATACCGAGTTTAACCCGGAGACGTACGCCGGCTCTTTCAAGTTGCTGATGCCGCCCATTCTCTGTGAATCGCTACTGCCTGGACTGATGGCGGAACTGGCCGATATCGCACCCAATGTACAAATCATCATGGCCGAGGTGCCGCCGAACTACCAGGAACAGTTGAAAAAGGGTGATGCCGATTTTGCCGCCTTCCTGGCGCTGGAGACGGAGCGGGATATTCTGGCCGAGCCTATTGCCGTGATTGAGCCGCGTTGCTACATGCGCGTCGATCACCCGCTGGCGTCGAAGGAGATGAGCCTCGACGACTTCCTGGCCTATCCGCACCTGCGCCTTTACCTTCCCGGCCTGACGCGGGAGAACACCAGTATGGTGGACGATGTTTTGGGCCAGAATGGCTTGCATCGCAATATTGTTCTGGAGACGACGCAGTTCTCCTCTGCGGTTGGCGTGCTGAACCACACCGATGCCCTGCTTGTGGCCAATGCCGGTTTCCAGGAAGGGGGTCTCTACAAGGAGCGCATTTTCGGCCAGGAGATGCCGGCGGAACTGCAGCGCCTGATTCGCAATACCAATAGCAGCAACCGGGGCAAAATGTCGCTTATGCGCCACACCCGCACCTCGCGCAGCGCGCCACACCAGTGGATCCGCGCGCTGCTGATGAAACACCTCACCAGGTCACCGGATACGGTGCGGGCAGATGAAAGCAAGGCCGGCTGACTAGCTGCGCACGGAACGACGGTATGCGCGCGGGGATAACCCCACCGTTTTACTGAACTGCCGCGAGAAGTACAGCGGGTCGTCGTATCCCAGCGCACTCGCCACTCCCTTCACACTCAGCTGGCTCGAGTCCAGCAGGTGGCAGGCGTGTTCCATCTTCATATTGAGAAAATGCTTGATGGGCGAGTAGCCGGTCAATCCTTTGTACTTGCTGCTGAAGTGGTATTTCGAGAGGTTTGCGGCGGCGGCCAGTGTGTCCAGGTCCAGCGTCTGCCCGATGTGATCCAGCATGAGGTTCTGTACCGCCTCCAGGTTGAAACTGTCCTGGCTGCTCGCCCTTGCCCGCCGAATCTCCAGTGCAATATGCGTAAGCAGATGGCGCAACTGGTTGGCAGCATTGATAAAGGCGCGCGTGTTGTAACCGGTACGATGCACGGCCAGCAGCCCGCGAAAGTGGGCCACCAACTGCGGTGAAATCCCCGCCTCAATCACCGGGGGGCCGCCCGCCCGGTTTTCCAGGTACTGGTTGAACAGCGCCGCGCCGCTGCCCTGGTAATGCACCCAGTAAATTGTCCAGGGTTCGTCAGGGTCTGCTTCGTAATGGTGCGCGATACCCTGGGGCAGGAGTAGCAGTTCGCCGGTCCGGATGGCACCCTGCCAGTTCGCAGTCTCGGCATGGCCTTTGCCGTCTACGCAATAAATCAACAGGTTGTCATTGTGGTGCAGGCGTTCCATACGGTGCCGGTCGGCACTGGGATAAAACCCCATGGCGGTTGGGTAGCACTCCTGCGTGAGAGGGTGCCGGGCCAACTTGTCCACCATGAAGGCGGGTGTCAGGAAGCGGATACCGTTTTCGGGGAGTGGCCATTGTGAGGGTGCGCTCATGGGCGTGCCTGTATAGTGCGTGATTCAACGGGTGCAATCTGATCGCAATATAGTCCATAACTTGCGCAATTTCCTCCCTTGGAGGACGCCTTGGGCGTCTGTACTCTGGTGCACACATTTTGATCAGCTAAGCTAACAATGGTGCACGTGCGCGTCGCAACCGATAACAGTGGAGACCATGGCAATGGAAGACAATCAGGAACTCATTGAAGCGCGCCAGGAAGTGGCCGCTATGATGGCGCGTGCCCGCGCCGCCCAGCAGGCCATTGACAACTACACCCAGGCGCAGGTGGATGAGTTGATAACGGCGATGGTGTGGGCGGTTGCCCGCGAGGACCGCTCTGAGGAGATCGCCCGCTTTGCGGTGGAGGAAACCCAACTCGGTAACTACGAGGGCAAGTACCTGAAGATTCACCGGAAAACCCGCGCCACGTTGATGGACATCATCCACGACAAGTCTGTGGGCGTGATCGAAGAGGATTTTGAACGCAATATTGTGAAAATCGCCAAGCCCGTGGGTGTTATCGGCGCCCTGTCGCCCTCGACCAACCCGGAAGCGACGCCGGTTATCAAAGCGATATCTGCGGTCAAGGGGAGAAACGCTATCATCATCGCCCCGCATCCCCGCGCCAAGCTGACCAACAAGAAAATCTGCGACTACATGCGTGAGGCCATCGTAGCGCTTGGCGGGCCAGCAGATTTGGTACAGAGCATTGATGTGCCCTCGCTGGACAGAACCAATGAACTGATGCGCCAGTGTGACCGCATCCTGGCAACCGGCGGTTCGGCGATGGTGGGAGCCGCCTATTCTTCCGGTACACCAGCGCTGGGTGTCGGTGTCGGAAACGCCGTGATCACGGTCGATGATACCGCTGACCTGGATGATGCAGCCGATAAAATCCGTATCTCCAAGACCCTGGACCTGGCAGCGTCGTGCTCTTCAGATAATTCGGTGCTGGTATTTGCTTCAATCTATGACGAATTCCTGGAAAAGCTCAAGCATGAGGGGGGGCACGTTATCGAGGGCCAGGATAAAGAGAAACTGCAAAAGGTACTGTGGCATGACGGCCACCTCAACCCGGGAATCGTCGCCCAACCCGCGGTCAATATCACCGGCCAGGCGGGCATCGATCTGCCCGAGGGCAAGCAATTCCTGATCATCCCGGAAACCGGCGCCGGGCCCGATTACCCATTTTCCGGCGAGAAGCTGACGGTAACGATGGCGCTCTACAAAGTGCAGGATATCGATGAGGCGATCGAGATGACCAATCGGATCCAGGCCTACCAGGGCCAGGGCCACAGTTGCGGCATCTACTCCAACAACGACGACAATATTATGAAACTGGCGTTTGCCACCCGCACATCCCGCGTAATGGTCAATCAGCCGCAGGCTGCGTCCAATAGCGGCAACCTGTGGAATGGCATGCGCCAGACCTTCTCCCTCGGCTGCGGCTCCTGGGGTGGCAACAGCATTAACCACAACATTACCTGGCGCGACCTCGTCAATGAGACCTGGGTGTCCAAGCCGTTGGCAAAAACAAAAGTGATTCCCCCGGACGAGGAACTGTTCGGGTCTGTGATGGGCAAATTCTAGAGCGGCCAACCGAGGAGCCAGGTATGGAGTTTTCCCTCTCGGAAGACCAGCAGGCATTTGCAGCCAGCGCACGCGCGTTTTCGCAGGGTGTGCTGGCGCCCAACGCCGCGAGGTGGGATGCCGAGGCGCACTTTGCGAAAGACGCGCTGCGCCAGGCGGGTGAACTGGGTTTCATGGGTATGTATACCCCGGAGGCTGCGGGAGGCCTGGGCATGGGGCGACTCGATGCCAGCCTGATCGTGGAGGAACTGGCGATGGGGTGTACGGCCACCGCCGCCTTTCTCACGATTCACAACATGGCCACCAACATGATGGGTAAGTACTGCAGTGAGGCTGTCATTGAGCAGTGGTGCTTCGATCTTACTGCGGGAGAAAAGCTCGCGTCGTACTGCCTCACGGAGCCGGGCGCCGGTTCGGATGCGGCCTCTTTGCGCACTACTGCAGTCCGCGACGGCGACGATTACATCGTCAATGGCAGCAAGTGCTTCATCTCCGGTGCGGGCCACACAGATGTGCTTGTCGTTATGTTGCGCACCGGAGCTGCGGGCCCCAAGGGCATCACGGCACTGATGATTCCGGCGGATGCCCCGGGTGTCTCTTACGGCAAGAAGGAAGAAAAGATGGGCTGGAACGCCCAGCCGACGGCGACCATTACGTTTGAGGATGTGCGGGTGCCGGTCGCCAATCGCCTGGGTGCCGAGGGCCAGGGGTTCGCGATTGCGATGGAAGGGCTGGACGGCGGCCGCATCAATATCGCCACCTGCAGCGTTGGCACTGCCCAGCAGGCGCTGGAAGAGGCCACGGCCTATGTGCGCGAGCGCAAACAGTTTGACACAGCGATCGCCGACTTCCAGGCGATACAATTCAAGCTGGCGGATATGTTGACTGAACTGGTGGCGGCGCGGCAGATGGTGCGCCTGGCTGCGTATAAACTCGATGCCGGCGATTCGCAGGCCTCCACCTATTGCGCGATGGCCAAGCGCTTCGCGACCGACGTGGGCTTTAATGTGTGTAACGATGCGTTGCAGTTGTTCGGTGGTTACGGATATATCAGGGAGTACCCGATGGAAAGGCATGTGCGCGATACCCGCGTGCACCAGATTCTCGAGGGTACCAACGAAATTATGCGGGTGATTGTAGCCCGACGATTATTAATGGATGGCGCATTGGAGGTTATCAAGTGAGTTTAAGTACATCACCGAAACTAAAAGTAGAAGTACAGGGTCACACGGCCCTCATCACGATAGACAACCCGGGAGCCAACACCTGGGATGTGGAGAGTCTGCCCGCGTTGAAGGCCCTGGTGGAAAAACTGAATGATGAGAAAGATATCTACGCCCTCGTGCTGACCGGTGCCGGCGAAAAGTTCTTCTCCGCCGGAGCCGATCTCAAGTTGTTCGCGGATGGCAACCCCTCGACCGCGCGCGCGATGGCGCAGTATTTTGGCGAGGCGTTTGAAACACTGGCCGATTTCCGCGGCGTATCCATCGCGGCGATCAACGGCTTTGCGATGGGCGGCGGCCTGGAGGTCGCGATGGCCTGCGACATCCGTATCGCGGAGGAGCAGGCACAAATGGCATTGCCCGAGGCGAAAGTCGGGTTGTTACCCTGCGCGGGTGGCACCCAGCGCTTGTCGTGGCTGGTCGGCGAAGGCTGGGCCAAGCGCATGATTCTGTGCGGCGAGCGCATTGACGCTGCGACCGCCGAGCGCATTGGCCTTGTGGAAGAGGTGGTAGCCAAAGGCGGGGCGCTGGAGCGCGCACTGGCGCTGGCGACACAGGTCGGCGAGCAGAGCCCGACCTCGGTGACTTTCTGCAAACAACTCCTGCACAGCGGCCGCAATACCGTTCTCGCCGCCGGCCTTGAGGGTGAGCGCGACCTGTTCGTGGAGCTGTTTTCCACAGAGGATCAGCGCGAGGGTGTGAATGCGTTTCTGGAGAAGCGTAAACCCGTGTGGAAAAACGGCTGAGGGTGGTCTGTGATGTCTGAAGCCCCCGTTCTCTTCCAGGAACTGCCAGCCGGCAATCGCAAGCTTGGTCGCGTGACCTTGAACGTTGCGGCGACGCTGAATTCACTCACCCTCGAAATGGTTGATCTGCTGCAGGCGCAGCTCGATGCCTGGCGCGATGATGACAGTATCGCCGCGATCTTTATCGAAGGCGCCGGCGAGAAAGCCTTCTGCGCCGGTGGTGATGTGCAGGCGCTGCACAAGTCTGCTGTCGCCACACCCGGCGGTCCCTGCGATTACGCGGAGGATTTTTTCGCACGCGAATACCGCATGAACTACACCCTGCACACCTACGCCAAGCCGATCATCTGCTGGGGCCACGGTATTGTGATGGGCGGCGGGCTGGGCGTAATGGCCGGGTGTTCGCATCGGGTGGTCACGGAGAAAACCCGGATCGCGATGCCGGAAGTGACCATCGCACTGTTTCCGGATGTGGGCGGCACCTGGTTCCTGAATCACATGCCGGGAGAAGTCGGGCAGTTTCTCGCGCTGACCGGGGCGTCCATCAACGCAACGGATGCCATTTACACCGGCCTCGCGGATCGCTTTATCGCCAGCGAGCGTAAACCCGATGTGCTGGAAAGTTTATTGCAGCAACACTGGGAAGCTACAGCCGCAGGAAACCACGCACTGGTTCGCCACGTGCTGCGACCCTTTGCAGAGCAGAGTAAAGCGCAGGTGCCGGACGGACAGGTGGAGCCGCATCTCGGCGTCATCAATACCCTGTGTGACGGCGACGATATTCACGAGATCATCGACAACATCGTATCGCTGCAAACCGAGGATCCGTGGTTGGCAAAAGCCGGTGAGAGCCTGGCGCACGGTTCGCCACTGGCGGCCCTGTGGATTGCCCGGCAGTTGCGCGCGCTGCGTCTCGCCTCCCTGAGAGAGTGCTTCCAGGGCGAGATCTGCCTGGTGACAAACATCGTGCGACACCCGGAGTTTGCAGAGGGCGTGCGCGCGTTGCTGATAGACAAGGATCGCAAGCCTTCCTGGCAGTATCGCGCGTCACGCGATGTCCCTGCCGATGTGCTCGATTCGTTTTTTTCCGCGCCATGGGACAACAATCCCCTGGCTGATCTGTAGATCGTATTCCTGGAAGGGTAGAAAAATGGCAGACGTAGCGTTTATTGGTCTTGGCAATATGGGCGGCCCCATGGCCAAAAATCTGCTCGCGGCCGGGCATGCCGTAGTAGTTTTCGATCTCTCGGAAACGGCCTGTGAGCAGATGCAGTCTGCTGGCGCAGCGGTCGCGACCAGCGCCGCGGAGGCGGCGATGGGCAGGGACTATGTGATCTCGATGTTGCCTGCCGGCAAGCATGTAGCCGCCACCTACCTCGGGGACGACGGCCTTTTGTCAAAGCTCGACAGCACGACCACGATTCTCGACTGCAGTACGATCGACGCCGCGACCGCGCGACAGGTCGGCGAGGCAGCGGCAGAGATGGGCATCGGTTTTATGGATTCCCCTGTGTCGGGTGGCGTTGCTGCAGCGGCGGCAGGTACGCTGGCATTTATGTGCGGCGGCGATGCGGCCACCTTTGAGAAGGCCAAATTGATTCTGAAGGATATGGGCAAGAATATTTTTCACGCAGGGCCGGCAGGCGCGGGGCAGGTCGCCAAGGGTTGCAACAATATGCTGCTGGCCATCCATATGATCGGCACCTGCGAAGCACTTGAGATGGGCGCACGCAATGGCCTCGATCCGAAAGTGCTGTCCGATATCATGCTCGCCAGTTCTGGCCGCAACTGGTCTCTGGAAGTGTACAACCCTTACCCGGGAGTCATGCCTGCGGCGCCCGCCAGCAATGATTACAAGCCGGGCTTTATGGTGGACCTGATGGTGAAAGACCTGGGGCTGGCGATGGAAATCGCGCAGCAGAGTGACGTCGATAATGCGATGGGGCAGTTAGCACGGGAACTGTATGCCCAGCATCAGGAAGCGGGCAATGGGCAGCGGGACTTTTCCAGTATTTTACGCAGCTTGCAGAGTTAGCAGTGTGTTCTAAAAAACTCTAGCGAGGGCAAGACTGGGGGAAGTCCAACCGAGATGAAAACTGAGGTATTTCCGCCTGCTGGGAATTGGCTTTGTAGGGCGGTTACGGATAGAAAAAGTGTTTCTCAGTCGCTCCACGTGATTCGCTTGGTGAGAAACACTTTTTCTATCCGCAACCTCAGTGCACACCATTCGACTAGATCAAGAAAAACGTT
>JAGRIK010000163.1 GCA_020443325.1 Halioglobus sp. | reverse complement strand
GCGCCCAACCCACCGCCATGGCAAACGCTGAGTACTCGATCAGGGCCAGTGCAATTACCACGGTGACCAGTTCCATATCCATCTCCTTAGAGTAAAAAAGTATCGTTTGTTGAAGGGGTACAACTCTACCAATGCGCAGTACCGATAGATAGCGTGGGTGAGGAACAGGCGGCTAAACGGCACGGCGAACAAGCTACCCCACAACCCGAATTCACCTACCGTCATTTCCCCCGGGTAGATCATTCATTCATCCATCCTGTACCCCGAAAATTTTTTCGTGGGTGACATTGCGTTATTTAAAAAATGGGATAATAATCCCAAATAATCGGTAGCGGTATACCGTCTTCCATGAGGTAAGCTCCATGAAATGCTTTAATCGTTCGTTATTAGCGGCATCGGTCCTGTTTCTGGGCGCTCACGGCGCCAACGGCAGTACCGCCTACGGCACCCTGAATAATTTTGATACTGTCAACGACACGGGACAGGAGTGTCACGGCTTTGAGATCGAGATTGAAGACGTTCGCAGCACCGATATCACGTACACCTACGACTGGAACCACTACGGACCCCCGCGCATCACTGAAGACCTGAGTAATCCAGCCCACCCGAAAGTACTGATCCGCTATGAAAGCGCCAAGAACCCAAACGGGACCTGGGCTGCGTATACGGCGGTTCCGACTACGCCGATCAAACCCACCAATGGGCATAGCTGCACCAACCCGAACGTTAACGAGGGCTGTGAACACTTCGGCGTCGGTTTTTACGGTGCTCCCACGGCCGTTCGCTACAACTGGCTGGTCGACAATGGCGGTGTATTAGTGCGCCACACGTCTCCGGTGTTGGTCGGCACGCCGACCTGGACGTACCAGCCTCCGGTGGGCGTCCAGCCGGCCAGGGTCGTCGCTGTCATCCCCGCGCCAGAGGTGGAGGTCAAGGTCAACAAGGAGTTCGGCGAACCCAGTTTCGTCAAGGTGATCAAAACCACCTTGCACAATGCTAACGACGTTGCCCTGGGGGATCTCGTCTCCGAGGACAGGGACGCCGACGGCAAGCAGGACTGGCAGAATGGCGAACCCGCCCAGATCGAGACAGAGTTCAAACTGCTGCAACCATATATCGGAAACGACCCGGCCAAGAAGGCGGCCAAAGCGGAACTGCAAGGCCAGGCCGATGTGGTGGGCGACGGCTCCGAGAATGTGACCCGCCGTTACGAGTTTTACAAATACAACGCGGCGGCCAACACCATCGACGGTGAAAATGGTGAAGCGATGTGCGACGAAGTCAATCCCACCACCAATCCGGCAAACCCCAAGTATCTGCACGGCATCGGTACTGAGGTCGAAGTGACTGATATGTACGGTGAATCGTACTTCGTCAATTGCGCAGCGCAGGTTGTCGTAGGTGAGTATATCGGTGCCCAGATGGCAGGTTTTGACGCGGCCTTGCCCCTGGGCCTGATCGACAACCTCCAGGATGGCAAGCGGGGCGTGAAATATGTTTCGCGAAGCGTCGTTATTGGTGGCACGCCACCCTATAACATTGCACCACCTGTCGGGCTGCCGCCTGGACTGACTCTTGGTGGCAATGGCGTACTGTCGGGCACCCCGGCAAGTGGCGGAGTCTACAACTTCACTGTTGCCGCCACCGACGCTGCCAATGTCGCGGTGAGCGGCGATTACACTTTGAGGGTGACGGGCGCCGTCGCAACCCGTGTGCTCTCGGTCCAGAAACCGGGCACTGGTACGGGCACAGTAACGGGTAACGGTATCGACTGTGGCGCCAACTGCAGTGTTACGCTCAATCTGGGTACCCAGGCCACCTTGATCGCGACGCCCGCGGCTGGCAGCAAATTTGCCGGGTGGAGCGGCGCCTGCGTGGGCACCGCCAGTTGTGTGGTGACGCTTAACGCGAACACTGTGGTGAATGCACAGTTTGACCTGCTTCCGCCCGGTTGCTAACCCCTCAGGCATGGCGTACGCGGGTCAGCTACCCTGCGTACGTCCTGCCGCAGTCGACTCCGGCAAGCATTTCCTGCTGGTGTGCCCGTTCCCGCGCCAAATCGTACGAGTTCAGAATGTCGGAGCGTTCCGTTGTGCCTACTTGTTCCTGTGCGTTGGGACAGGTCAGCACGCTTTGACAGAGGACGTGCTTGAGCTTCACAACTGCGCCCATAGGTAGACACCAGGTGAGCGCCGAGGACAGTCGGGGCGTCAGTTTTCTTTACTTTGTACACCGCTGAGGGCTTCGCAATTTTAGTTATAACAATATAAAACAATAGCTTATAAATTGTGGCGCGGCTCTTGCTATACATGCGAGTCCCACCCTGTTGTGGGCACAAAGAATAGCCATTCATCGGGACGGCAGACATATTCCGGGGCTGAAGCCTCTACGGGGACACTGTATGAAACTACTAAAGAACACGATCGCCTTATTTACCGCCTCGCTGGGGGCTGCAATGCTGGCGGGGCCAGCTGTCGCTGTGCCATTGCCCATAGCATCGCAGGACTACAATGGCACAATCAACTTCAGTTTAAGTGATGGCCTTTCGGTAATCGGTGACCTGGATGCATATTACCGTACCCCGCCCGGATCTCCCCGCCCTTACCAGTTCAACACCAGCCTTGCCTTTGGCGAGCTGCGCATAACGCCGGTGCTGACGGTGACGACGCCGAAGTTCGTGCTGGTGCCGGCCGGCGAGACTTGTCTCCCGTTCATTGGGTGCTTCCCGACTCCGGAAATAGCCCTGCCCTCCCAGAACATCCCGCTGACGCCGACCATCTCCCTGACGAACCCGGTCACCGCCTACGACCTGTCCTACACCACCACTACGGATTTGCCGCTGGGACAAATTTTTGCTTTTGACGTCGGTACGCCGCTGCAGGGTGTAGCGATGACCGTTAACGACCTGGTGCGGGCGCAGTTCGAGACCGGGGCGACCACTGTTAGTGAGACCGGGTTGATTGTCGGTCCGCTCACGGTCAGCTACGACTATGAGGGCGAACTGCAGCCGAACGGCAATACGATCCTGGCTGACTACCGGGTGGACGTTACCGGTCCGGGGCTGCTCGGTGAGTTCGAGGCCGCTTTGCTGGATATTATCAATGACAACACGGGCCTGCTGTCAGAGCTTGCATATGAAGCGCTGTTGGCCGCCAATCCCTGCGGCAACCTGACCGTTGGCCAGGAAATCTGCAATGCTGCACTCAATGGGCTGGACAGTAGCGCACTGCTTATCACGGTCGACAGCATCGGGAATTTCAGCTCCGACTTTACACTGAAGCGCTCGATTGTCCCCGTCCCGGTACCGGCTACACTGCCGCTTCTGGCCCTGGGTGTGGCGCTGATCGGCCTGGTCTCATCACGCCGACGCAAGCTCGGCGCAGCCTGATTACGGAGTGATTGAGGGTCCTGGCACTGTTATTGGTGCCAGGACACCTTGGTTCCAGCACGGCAGCATATTTGGGGTCAGAGTAAAAACTAAATATCTCCCTCCCGCAGTCTGCCCGGCAATCACAAAAAAAGCAGCGCTCCCCGATTAAAAATACTCCACCAGCCGCTGGTATTTGCATCGTAAGTGGGGATATATATTTCGTCAGGCGTGGTGCCATCGTTGCCCTGGTAGTAGCGCTCACCACGAATCTGGATGCCGTCGGCATCGTATGTATGCACGTAGGTGTCCACGATCTCGCGATTATACTCGTACTCTTCCCGAATCAGGTTGCCGTCGGCATCATAGGTGTAGGAAAAGATACCATCCAGTATGCCATCGGCTCCGCTATCGTACTCCTCGCGAGTCAGGTTATCCTGGTCATCGAAGGCGTAGGAATAGCGGTAGTCCGGTGAGCCGTCGCCATCATAATCGGTCTCTTCGCGAAGCAGGTTTCCCCGGGCGTCGTAGGTGTAGGAATTGATCACCTCCGGGTTGTTATCCCCATCATAATCGTCCTCTTCACGAATCAGGTTGCCTTCGGCATCGTAGGTGTAGGAGTAGATGGCATCCAGTATGCCTTCGGCACCATAGTCGTACTCCTGGCGAATCAGGTTGTCCTCGGCGTCGTAGGTGTAGGAATTAAAGACGTCCGGTGAGCCGTCCCCGTCACTGTCGTACTCCGCACGAATCTGGTTGCCATTAGAATCATAGGTGTACGTGTCAAAGCTGTCTGGCGTGCCGTCAGCGTCATAATCGTACTGTCTGCTGGTCTCATTGCCGTACATGTCATAGGTAATGGTAGTGATACTGTGTAACAAGTTGTCGTCCCAATAGAATTCCAGGCGAACCAGATTGCCATCGGCGTCGTAGGAGTATTCTGTGCGGCCGTCCGCGATACCATCGCCTTCAAAATCGTATGCATTGCTGACCAGATTGTCCTCGGCATCATAAGCGAAGGTGAGGATTTGCATTTGGGGTAGTGGTCCCACTGGCCCGATGCGGGGTGATTGCTGGCGAATCAGACGACCGGCAGTATCGAACTCATAAGTGGCGTTGAAAATGTCTGAACCCGGGGCAGACGGGCGCTCAATGCGTTCGCTGGTCAATGCCGGGAGTCTGCTGTCTATGCCCAGGCTCGCATACAGGTGCGCCATGGCGGCCCAGGGTTTACGAATCTGGCGCCCGGCATCCAACAGCGCACTGGCTTTGGCTTCGTGCAAAACCTTGCGAAAACCACGGTCCAGAGGAAATTCCTGCCAGTGCTGATTGAAGTCTATGCTGCCTGGGTTGAACAGCGCTGCGACTTCACTTGATATTGCAATACCGTTATCCGGATTGCCGTCGTCGTCCAGGGTCTGCAGCAGTATTGCGATATTGATGACCGTGCTAAAACCGGGCCCGCGCCTCCAGTTCCAGATCGCCTTCTCGAGGGCGCCGCCGACAACGGGATTGATGCCCTCAACAAGATCAAAAACGCTGACAGTTGCGGCACTTTGCGCTTCGCCCAGCATCAACTCGCCGATGTAGAAGCGTACCCTTTCACCCGCCAGATAGGTGAATCGCCCCTCGCTGTCGGTAATGCCAGAGCGGGTGTCGGTTTCATAACGTATTCCGGATACAGCACTATCAACAAACTGCCCTGTCAATACAGAGTCGTCATTATTGCTGCCACTGCCACCACTGCAGGCTGCGAGAAACAGGAAAGAAGATGCTATGAAGAATAGTTTGAGTTGAGGCATGACTAAATCCTTTTAATTATTGATACGACAACTTTTCCTGACTTTACGCGACATCCCATCGCTTGACCAGTTGGTATTGGATGCCTTTATAATTCCACCGCCGATTAGATTTAGAACCAGAACAACTATGTTCAGGCTATACGGATCGAGCCGGTTTCTGCTTGTTCTACATACGGAGAGTGTAGTCGATTATTGTCATTGCACCAGAGCTTTGTCGGTGCTGTGGCGCATCGAGTTTGGCCTGTCAAAAAGCGGTGAAGGCAAGGCAATTATTGTCCTGTCGACCGCATCTTCGGTGACACCTGTCGGGTGTCCGTCTCGGCAATATGGAGAGCCAGTGCGCGCGCCAGTTCTGTAATCTGCTTCTTGCTCTGGTTGATACTGAAGTAAAGCGACACCAATGCCAGCATGGAGACGAGTATCCAGATGTAGAAGATCAGGTCAGCGCCACGCCCTACACCAAGATAGTTCGCAATTACGCTGGACAGTGCCGGCATCCAGGTCAGGACGATACCGCTCAGCACCGAAACGATCATCGCCAGTCGCAATACATAACCGCCCCCCGACTGGGTCAGGGTAAAGAACAGAATGCCGAGAAGTGCCAGGCTGATGATTGGTTGAATAATCATTTGGTAAACCTCGCGATCAGTAAGTCCATCAGGATACTAATTGAGTTGGAGAGCTTCTGCCCCTTGTGCACCGAGTAGGCGGTGTAGTGAATGGTGACTGGAACCTCGATGTAGCGCAGTTTCAGCGCGGCGACCTGGTTCAGGAGCTCCGATGCATGGGCCATGCCGTTCTGTCGCAACCTTATTTTCGTCGCCGCCGAGGCTCGCAACACGCGGATACCATTGTGTGTGTCGGTCAGGTTCAACCCGGTCGTCAGTCGCGTAAAGCGTATTGCTACTTTTAGCACTAGCCAGCGCAATCGGGGCAGGTTCTCTGCTGAGCCACAGAACCTGCTTCCCAGCACGACGTCGCAGTTTTCAGCCTGCAGCACATGGAGCATCGAATCGACGTCTTCCAGGCAGTGTTGTCCGTCGGCATCAAACGTGACAATGTAGCCTGCCTGTTGTCGCAGTGCGAAGTCCATTCCTGTCTGCAATGCAGCCCCCTGCCCAAGATTGATCGGGTGGGTAACCACGATCGCGCCCGCTCTGGTTGCTTCGCGAGCGGTATCGTCACTGGATCCGTCGTCAACCACAACGACATTGGGATAACATGAGCGCACCTGTGCCACAACTGATTGAATGACCGCAGCTTCGTTATAGGCGGGAATAACAAACCAGGCCTGTTCGCGAACTATGCTGTCAGGCGGCATGCGCCGCTCCTTGAGGGAAGACCCTGCACCATAGCAAGTTTGACGCGAGAGAAAGAATACATAGGTAAAATGGGCTCCGTTCCATGGAAATTTATGGGCACCTTATCTGTTACAGACAATGGTCACACCCCAGGGTGTTTCAGCACAACGGTAATTTTCGCGGGTTAGTCGTCTCATAAGGGCGGCAACAAACTCTTGCTTTTCAGGATCCGGTGGGGCGAAAGAGTTAGGTTTCTCCGCATAAAATACCATGGTTGTTACCTTGAGCCTGTCCGCTATAGCCACGATGTTGTTCATTGTAATCTCCAGGCTATCCCCATCCCTCGGCCTTTTCTCTTCAAGGAGCGATTGCAAGTACTTTCTTTCAGCGTACTCCGACGCCGACAGCGCATGCCTGTGATATCGCAGGTAGTGCCTTACCGAGATGAACGCCGGTGGGTCGGGCAGCATGGGAAGGAAAGCATCCATGGCTCCCGCAGCTACAACGGCGTGCCCGGGGATCAACTCCCGCGCGGATTCCGCTTCACGCCAGTGGAAATCGGATGCAGTCCTCGCATACTTCCGACCTTTAGTATGTGCGTATTCGAGATCGATTGTGGCAAGTAAGAGGGCATACAGCATCAACACGAGAGCCGGAACCAGCCCCCTTCTCCAGCCAGTGTGCCGGGTAGATTCTGTCGAAACCAGGTGAGTCAGGGCAATACTCGCCATCACACCCAGCAACAATATGCCGGGATAGGCGGCAGGCAGGCGGAACGAGAGCAGGTTCAGCCCGGTGACAACCGCGATGGTTTCGATAAAGAAAGGGGCCATCACCGTAAACACGCCAATCATGCATATGCGAAGCACGTTGGACTGGAACTTCGCATCCCGGATGGAGCGCGCCAGAAAGGGGAGTATCAGCAGTATCACAAGAACTGCGGCTTTGGCAGGCAATCCGCCGAACTCTTCGCCCAACACATCGAGAGAGCCTGTACCGCCGGCCCCGACCGGCGCGCTGCGCAGAACCAGCAAGCCGTGAAGAATGAGCAGGAGTATCGGCGCCAGGGAAAGGCTGATGGTAAGCATCGTAGACAGGTTTTTTTTCGAGAAGGGGAGGAATACGAGACAGGCCATAGCCACTGCTAATGGCACGACGAACAGGGCTGTAGATGACCAGATGGCAACGGTGCAAACAGCGAGAAAAAGTAGCAACCACGTTCGAAGCGTCTGCATTTGTGCATAGGCGGCAACGGCGGAGAACAGCAGCGGGGCCGCCACGATGAGCACGAGGCTCTTACCCCACCAGTTATTGACCAGGAGACCTGACGGGGCGTGCCGAAGGTCAGACCCCCAGAAAAGCAGAAGCAGGAAGAACACCGCAACAGCCAGACCGGGATACGGCGACCTCATGGCACGCATAAACAGGTAGGCAGCGAAGCACCACATCACCGCGCCCAGCACCGGGGCGATCGAGAAGTACAGGAAAGTGGGGCGTTGCGAAACGGCTTCGCTGATTAAAGCGATTAAAACCTCATACCCCACGCCTCGATAGGCAGGGTGAAGGGTATAGGGTGTGTTCGTATTCAGCAGTAGGTCTTGTCCCTGCACGGGGAAATCGGGATTGGCCAGCGTCGATGACATCACATGCCCGTAGAAAGCATCATCGCCCGTCGGAAACCCCGAACCGCAGGCCGAAACCGCGAGCGCCAACGACGTTCCAAGCAGAAGCAGGCAGTCCAGATTGTCCCAGCGGTACCGTTCTGCCGTTGCCGGCACAGGCAGGCCTGCGGCGTCAGTCTGGCGGTAATAGGAGCAGGCCAGGGAAAAGGGGAGCAATAGCGCCCAGAAGAGATTGTAAGGCAGCGATGATTCGGTCAGTTGAAAGTGATGTGCGGCGACAACAGCTAGTACGGCAAGCAAAGTAAGGCATGTCGCCAGAGTAATGAACGAGCTGCCGGGACGGCGCATGCGAGGTTGCTCGTATATATCGCTACAACGATAGCGGGCATTGGAGAACTCCAGGTCCGTGCGCGACAGAAAGAGTAGAGAGGCCGCTATCTGCAGCAGAAGCAGTGGTAAGTACACTTTGAGATCGGCGTAGGAAGCATCGAAGAGCAGAACAGCAACCCAGTAATAAATGGCCCAGTTCCCCCACAGGCACACGGCGACAATGATCGCTCGCTCAATCACATAACCAAATTTTGCTGCGAACATAAGCCTCTGGACTCTTTGCAGGCCTTCCGTGCCTGGTGTGCGGCTCAAGCAGTGGTTGTCCCGGTTGAATCAATCGTCAGCAAATCTTCGAGGAACCAGGCGGCAAATGCATGGCGACCTTCCACGCCCGACTTGGCGTAGATCGTGGAGGCCTGTTGGCGCACGGTTTTTTCGCGCGTGTCGCGCACGGCGGAAATCTCCTTAAAACTGAGGCCCTTCAATAGCAGCATGGCCACCTCCTGTTCACTCGCTGTCAGTTGCCAGGTGATGAATTGCTGGTGTATCACCTCGCTGTACTGCTTGCGGGCGTTGCGCATGTCCTCCGTGATATTGGCCATCTCCTGGTCGGCCCGCGACAGTGTCCGGGTGAGTTGTTCCAACTGGCGGGACTTTCTGCGCATCTCAATAATCAGGTAGGTAACGGTGAGCCCTGCGGCCAGGACAATCAGGCTCTCTTCGATGATATGCCAGGTGGGAACGCCCAGATTGATATCGGTGACAACGTCGGCGAGGTTGAGCACCATAATGGCACCCAGAATGATGGTAATAATCAGGTCTTTCATTTTATTCCGTTAAATCAACAAGTTATGTTGCAGGGTACATATGTACCATGGGGCGGGAGGGGGACATTCGCCGGATGCGAACGATAGCGGGATCGGTAGACTGCGACCCCTGTGAATCCCCGAAGACTCCTGTCTATGAATCCTTTACGACACCGCGTTCCCCGGTTCCTTCGCACCTGGCTGTCGGGCTTACTGCTGCTGCCCACCGCGCTGTTTGCACAGTCTGTCACAGAGCTTACCCTGCCGGATGTCCTGTCGACTACCCTCAGCCACGCTATCGACCCGAACGCGCCGGAGGTGGCCTCGCCCTACCAGGCCTCATCCTGGCTGGCCGGGCTGCCCAGCCTGAATCTCAGTTACCTGGGCAGTGAGGACCGCTACGGCGTCGATGAGTCTGAAGTCAGCATTAACCTTCCCGTGAAATCCGGTCGCCGACGATCCGCGGACAACGCCCTGCAAGCCCTGGCGACCGGGCTCGACGGCGTCGCCCAACAGTTGCGGTCATTGTACTACTCCGGGCTCATTCGGGAAGCGCTGTGGTCATTCCGGCTCGCCGATACACATCGCCAGTTTGCGAGCCGCAAGCGGAATGTGCTGCTCGAACTGGAGCAGCGGCAACAGGAGCTGTTGGCAGCGGGTTCGTCGTCTGAATACACCCTGCTGCTACTGCAAACGGAAATCGTTCAGGTGGAGATTGCGCAGCAGGATGCGCTGCAGGACACACGGTTCTGGCTTGATCGTTACACCGCGTTGACGGGTTTGCGGACGATGCCGGTCGACATTGCAGAGCCGGCGCTCCCGCTGCAGGACGTATTCCGTGCAGACCAGCACCCGCAGCTGCAGGCGCTGGAGCTCGCCCATCAACAGCGCCAGCAGATGTTGCGTGCCGGCAGCCCGCAGGCATCGGACTGGAATCTGGCGCTGAAGGCGAAGCACCTGGATAGCGACGGTTACAACGAGCAGCAGTATGGACTCGGGGTAGAGATACCGCTGTCGGTATTTGACGTTGCACGCCAGTCGGAAAACTCGGAGTGGCGCTCTGCCAAACGCGAATACCTGCTGGAGAGAGACCAGCTCCTGACTGAATTTTCCACCAGCTGGGAGCGGCTGTTGAGTGAGCGTGAGGCCCTGCAGCAAAAACAGGTGCTGTTGAACCGGTCGCAACAGCTTGCGGCACGCATCAATGAGCAACTGGCACAGCTGCACGACAGCAACGAGATTGCGCAGGAAATCGTGCTGCGTCGCATGATGGAGGCCATCGATACACGCGCCGAGTTCGCACTGAATGCGCTCCTGATTGAACAGAACAATGCAATGCTGCGCCAGGCGGCGGGAATCAGTTTATGAAAAAGATGGTGCTGGGGCTTTTGATGTCCCTTTCAGCTGTTGAGTTGGCAACCGCCCAGACTGTAGCGGTGAGCGCACTGGGTTCGCTCGAACTCGACTTTGAGCGGCCTGTCGCGGTGGCGGTGTATCCCGGGCAGCCTGTGGCAGCCAGGGTGACATTTCGCAACGGCGAGGCGTTTATCGTACCGAGCCCGGGCCGGGTGCAGCAGATCGAGTACCTGGTCGAGCCCGGGGCCGCGGTAACGAAGGGCCAGCCCTTTGCCGTCCTGCGCGGGCCTGAGATGCACCATTTTGAGATGAGCTTCGAGAGCAATCGTGCTCTGGCTGCCAGTGCCGAGCAGCGCTTCCGGAGCAACAAGCCGCTGTATGAGCGCAAGGCCATCAGCGAGAGCCAGTGGCGGGAAATCAGCGAAAACTACTACACGTCGCAGCTGGAGTACGAGCACATGCGACACTTCTTCGAGTTGGTCGTCGACGGCGACAACGACCCCTCGGCCCTGACACTCACGGCGCCACTGGCCAGCATTATCGATTACGAGGCCGACAGCGGCGAAGTTGAAGAGGGTGACAGCATCGCCCTCTTTATTCCGCGCAAGGCCATTCGCCTGGAAACGGCCCTGCCGAGCGCGATAGGCGCGGACGTCACAGCGTTGCAGGCGGGCGATTGCGTGCTCGATATTGAACGCGTGAGCGCGATGACCGATGGCTTCTTCATCCAGGCGTGGACACAGCCGCTGCCACAGGATTGCTCCCTGATGCTGGGGCAACCGGTACTGGCGCTGCCTCTGGTGCGTACCAGCAGTGCCTATCGCGTACCGAAATCGGCCGTCTTCCAGATCGAGCGTGAAAGTCACGTGTGGGTGCGTCGTGGAGACAGCCTCGCAGCGGTGGCCGTCACCGTGCTGGGCGCCGAGCGCGACGCGTATGTGGTGCGCAGCGAGGTTCCGCTCGCAGGGGTCGATACGTTGATCTCCTCGGTGAGCGCAGTGCAGGGCGTATTGCTCGGGCTGGGAGACGAGTAGATGCTGGCCACGTTAATTCGCTTTTCGCTGACACAGCGCGTGTTCATCGGCATCCTGGTGCTGGCGGCAATGGCACTCGGTGTCAGGGCCTGGCTGGCGCTCCCGGTTGATGCATTCCCGGATATCGCGCCGACCCAGGTGAAGATTATTCTCAAGGCCCCCGGCATGACCGCCGAAGAGGTCGAGCAGCAGGTGACCCAGGTGATTGAGACCGAGCTGCTGGGCATCCCCGACCAGCAGATGCTGCGTTCCACGACGAAGTATGCGATCACTGACATCACCCTGGATTTTCGTGACGGCACCGATATCTACTGGGCGAGACAGCAGGTGAATGAGCGCCTCGCCAGCGTCCGGGACAGCCTGCCCGAAGGGATCAGTGGCGGGGTTGCACCCATGAGTACCCCGCTCAGTGAGATGTTCATGTTCACCGTCGAAAACCCGAAGATGTCGCTGATGGAACGACGCCACCTGCTCGACTGGGAGATTCGCCCCGCGTTGCGAACCGTGCCGGGTGTGGCGGATGTGAATGTACTGGGTGGCTATGCGCGCACCTTTCAGGTGTCGCCGAAACCGGCAATGCTCGCGCAGGCCGGTATCAGTATGGAAACGCTGGAACAGGTGATCCGCGAGAGCAACCTGAACCTCGGGGCCGGTCGGTTGGAGCAGGGCAACGATACGCTCGTTGTGCGTACCGAAGGACGCATTGAGAGCCTGCAGGAGCTGGCGAATCTTGTGGTGAAGGCAGAGGGCCTGCAGATTTATCGGCTGGCCGACGTGGCCGAGGTCAACATCGGCCATCTCGCGCGCTATGGTGCGGTCACACGAAACGGCGGGGAAACCACCGAGGCGCTGATCATCGCACTGAAAAACAGCAACACCGGCGAGGTGGTGGCTGGCGTAAAACGTAAACTGGCGGAGCTCCAGCCCTCGCTGCCGCCCGGAACCGAGATCAACGTATTCTACGATCGCGCCACGCTGATCGATACCGCAATTGAGACGATTTCCAACGCACTGTTCGAGGCCATAGCGATTGTGGTGCTGTTGCTCGCGCTGTTTCTCGGCAACTTGCGGGCGGCGATCGTGGTATCGCTCTCGCTGCCGCTGTCCGCGCTGGCAACGTTCTACCTGATGTCGATTGCCGGGCTGTCAGCCAACCTGATGAGTCTGGGCGGACTGGTGATCGCAATCGGCATGCTGGTGGATTCCTCGGTGGTGGTGGTGGAGAACGTGGTCACTACCCTGGAAGCAAGGAAGGGCCTGCCGCGGCTGCACCTGATCTACCGCGCCTGCAAGGATGTGGCACTGCCGGTGGTGTCGGGCACGGCGATTGTGCTGATTGTGTTCTCACCGCTTCTTACCCTGACCGGGTTGGAGGGGAAGCTGTTCACCCCTGTCGCTGTCACGATCGTGTTTGCGATGTCCGTCTCGTTGCTGCTGTCGATGACGGTTGTGCCGATTGCCTCTTCCCTGTTGCTGGGGGAGAAACCGATCGCGGTGCCGAAGTGGGTTCACGCGTTGCAGCGGGCCTACCGTGGCAGCCTCGAAGCCGTAATCGTCAAGCCGCTTGCGGTGCTGGCAATCTTCGCGGTGCTGCTTGTGGCCAGCGGTGTGATGTTTACCTTTACCGGGAAGACCTTTATGCCCGTGCTGGATGAGGGGGACATCATCGTGCAACTGGAGAAATCCCCCAGTATCTCGCTGCCGGCCTCCGTGGCACTGGATAGCCAGATACAGCGTGCCCTGCTCGAGCGCGTGCCGGAGATACGCCAGATTGTGGCGCGAACAGGCTCGGATGAGATCGGCCTGGACCCGATGGGCCTGAACGAGACGGATATATTTATGGAGCTGGAGCCCGCGTCCCAGTGGCGGTTTGCGACCAAAGAAGCATTGATTGAGGCCATTCGCGAGGTGTTGAAGGAGTACCCCGGCATCAACTCCGGTTTTACGCAGCCGATCCAGATGCGAGTATCGGAGATGCTGACCGGTAGTAGTGGCGATCTTTCCATAAAAGTGTTCGGCAGCGACATCGCACAGCTGGCAATGCTGGCAGACCGGGTCGCCGCCATCACACGCGATGTTGCCGGCAGCGTGGATGTGCAGACATCGTCGATCGATGGTGGCAAGTTCCTGAGCGTTGATGTGCACGCCGAGGTCGCACAGCGTTTTGGTATGTCCACGCTGGCGCTTGCGCGCTACCTCAGGACGCAGCTCGAGGGGCTGCAGGTGTCGGAAATTATCGAGGGCAAGAAGCGAACCCCGATCGTGTTCGCGACAGATTCCTCCGGCCCGGCCGCGCTGGCATCGGTGAATGACCTGCGGCAGAAAGTGATGGTGATGCCCGATGGCCGCCAGGCGCCGTTGTATGAGCTGGCGGACGTCGATTATCGTGAGGGACCGCTCATCGTTGAGCGCGAACGGGGTAACCGTTTTGCGGTAGTCACCAGTAATGTGGCGGGCAGGGATATCGTTGGCTTCGTAGAAGAGCTGGCGGCCACACTGTCGGAGCAGCTTGTACTGCCTTCAGGTTACAGGTTGGAATTCGGTGGTGAGTTTGAGAGTCAGCAGCGCGCCACGCGCAATCTTCTGCTGGTGATACCCGCCGCGCTGTTGCTGATCACGATCATACTGTTTTCCACGTTTGGCTCCATGCCCAAAGCGGCGTTGATTCTCGGGAACATTCCGTTCGCTATCATGGGCGGCCTGATCGCCCTTTTCGTGACGGGTGAGTACCTGTCGGTGCCGGCGTCAGTGGGCCTGATAGCGCTGCTGGGTGTGGCCGTACTCAATGGCGTGGTGATGGTGAGCTATTTTGAGCAGACCCGACTCAGTGTTGCTGAACTGCACCAGCGTATCGTCCAGGGTTCGGTCAGGCGACTGCGCCCGGTGTTGATGACTGCGAGCACGGCCATGTTCGGCCTGATGCCACTGGCCTTCGCCACGGGTCCCGGTGCAGAGATACAAAAGCCATTGGCCATCGTGGTCATCGGCGGCCTGCTCACGTCTACAGTGACCACGTTGTACCTCCTGCCACTGTTCTACTACTACATGGAGCGCCGTCATCATGGGTGAGCTGCAGTTGCTGACTATCGTTGTCCCTATCGATCTGCGCGACGATGTGATCGATGCGCTCAGTGGCTGCGCGTGTATTTCCGGGTTCAATATGTCCGCCATCGCGGGCTATAGCCGCGAGCACAGCCAGTACGATTTGCGCGAGCAGGTGGAGGGTTACCGGGATCTCTCCCAGTTTGATGTGATGCATGAGAGCATGCACCAGGATGAACTCCTCGGCTGCCTGCGTGCAGCATTCCCGTCGACCACCGTCCGCTACTGGATCACGTCAATCAGTGAGCAGGGCCATTTGTAGGCGTTAATTTCGGCGCGTCTCCCAACACTACCGGCCTCGCGCATGAGTCCGGGCGTACCACCCTTGTGTCGCTTAAACTTAATCACTTTCGGTCAAGTTCTTATGTATGCGACTACGACATTTCAATCCGAAAATCGGGGTGCAGTTTCTGCCAGTGCGCTGTTAGTCCGGCTTTATGCACATCGTCCATTGGCAGTTCCTTGAGCGCATCTGGCCACAGGCTGCGTGCTTTTTCTATTGTGTCCAGAAGATGCGGCCTGATGGCGCGCCAGGGAATGCCTGTCTTATCCGACCAGTACTCGAATTGCATCATTGAGGCCTGGTACCAGTCCTTACCCTTGCCCAGGTTCAGTGCGAACTCATGTTCATCCCCCATATAGACGCGAGTAGTCACGATGTCATAGGCAGGGGAAAGGGTGGGGGTAACTTTGTCCGGATAGAGCACGCTCCAGTTTTTCAAGTGGGCATCGCCGTTGGCGAGCAGGATATTCACGAGAAGGCGGCGGGCGAGCTGTTGGACATCGCCCAGGCCATCCCCGGCATAGTCATAAAGGATTTTGCCGATCTGCTGGTAATTGGCTGAACTGTATTTGTCCTGCGGATACTTCACCAGTAGCTGGGCGAAGTCTTCCATGTGGATGCGCTCGCCGTTCTGGCGGTCAAAACGCTGAATAGCAAAGGCGTAGTGCTCATTGGGCAGATTGATGGCGGGAAGCTGCTCCAGTTTGTCCATTTCGACCAGGCGAATGTCGGGGATGGTGACGCCTGCCAGCTCGGCCAGTCGCATTGCCGTGTATTCGTTGAGAGGCACATGCTTGTGTGTCGTCGACGGTGTTTTGATGATCCAGTCGCCCACCGCCCCGGACTCAGCAATCTGGTAGCGCCCGTCTTTCTCGCGCATGGAGAATTTCATTTGCACGCCTGCGAGCGAGAAGTGTTTCTTTTTATCCTGAATGACGTGTTTGACCGCATTGGCCCTGGCGCGAGCATCAAGTACGTAATCCGGAATCGCCTCGGGTTCAACAGCAGTGGCGATCAAAGCGCCAGGCAGATCCTGTCCTAGATGGGCGAACAGCTCGAATTCATTGTCTGTATGCGTTTTTAGCGTTTGTGCCAGATACTCCCGTAAAGCGCCTTCGGGCAGGAGGTTGGAAAGCACGGGATGGAGTTTCTGGTTTTTGACCCAGGGCTTTTTCATTAGCCCTTCCGCTTTGGGAAAAGCGGTGCTAGTAATCAGGCTGAAGGTCGGGCGGGCCTGGTTGACGATAAATTCTGGAGAGAAGGTCAGGATCGTGCGTCCATCCTGGTACCCCGCCAGATAGCCGACTTTCGCCCCGTGAAGGGTGAGTTCCAGGACGCTGACGCTATCTGCGCTAGTCATTGTCGTCCTCCAGTAGATCGCCCCAGGGGTTGTCTTCGGGGGTGGGCTCAGTGCCCTTCGCGGTCAGTGTGAACCCTCCAGTGATTATCTTCTCGCCTTCCAGAAAACGCTCAACATCGCGCAGTTTTTCCTGGGGAATGAGCATGACCTCCATTTTCAAACCCTTGGCGACCAGCTCCAGCGTGTCCAGGCGCGGGTTGCCCCTGGACTCAAGGCGTTGGTATTGCTGGCGTGACATTCCGACACGTAGCTCCATGTCCTCCTGCTTGAGGCCAAGCGCCTTGCGCCGTGCTTTTAGCTGTTTGTGTATCTTGTTCATTCACACCTCAATAACAAACATATATGTTTCTAAATAATAATATAGCAATATATTAAGTTCTTATTAGTTAAAAACAACATAAAAGTTTCATTTGGCTGGATAATAGGCCGTAAACACCTAAAAGCAATATATCTGTTGCATGATCGAACGAGGAGATTAGCTACATATAAGTGCCAGAAGAGGGCTTGAACGTGGTGCGTGTAAGTTGTTGAAAAATAGCGACTATAAAATCCTTTACAGCTCACGGATGAGTCCGAACGTACCACCCTTGTGCAGATCAAATTGAGTCATTTATGGCCAGGCTCTGGCTGGTTCTCCAGACGCTTTCTCGTATGGGGCCTTTCATGATATGTCGATATAAATGAATAATGCCGACATATTATTCTGTTATGTCGATAGGATTGACGTAACCAGTTCGAGGCCATCCATCCGTTTACCGATGGTAACGGACGTACGGGAAGAATCCTGAATATCCTCTATCTTGTCCAGGAAGGACTATTGAATTTGCCGATCCTGTACATGAGCCGCTACATCATTGCTAACAAAGCGGATTATTACGCGAACTTGCTGGGCGTGACCAGGGAGCAGGGCTGGGAAACATGGATTGCTTATATGCTTGATGCGGTTGCCAGAACAGCGCAATGGACAACGCAGAAAATCATTGCCATACGTGATCTTGCCGACCACACAGCGGAGTATGTGCGGGATCAGTTGCCTAAGATCTACAGCCGTGAACTCGTCGACACGATATTCCAGCAGCCTTATTGCCGAATTGCCAATGTGGTAGACGCAGATATCGCCAAGCGCCAAACCGCGTCAGAGTATCTTAAACAACTCGCGGGAGTTGGGGTGCTTGTTGAGCGTAAGGTGGGGCGCGAAAGATTGTTTATCCATCCCAAGCTTATCCAGTTGGTGTCGGGAGATAGTAATGAGATATCAAAATACGAGGACGAGTGAGTAACTTATTGAGGCTCTTCATCATTAATGGGGGACACTATCCCCAATTCAGGTTTGGATAGAGCTTTTTACATGCAGCAATATCGCCGATACTCAATCCGCTACGAGGGCCCAATGGGCCACCATCCAGCCGAGAGATTGACAGTTGCCCTTCGCTGGCAAATGCATCTTCCGGGTAATGCATGGCAGAGTCATAATCATAGGGACCGAGTAGAAGAGCATTTTGAAACAGCGGACGAAATTGTGCTTCGTTACCTTGCCTTATATTTTCCCAGTGAATGTATATGTGCTGGTTTTGGTCAGCTCGGCTATGCTCATGCCAAAGTCCAATCGCGTGACCGATTTCGTGAATTGCCCAACCGAGCGTGGTGCCAGGAATTAGACCGACAATTTGCCTGCCGCCCTGTCTACCCACAGGAGACTCATTTACGGATGCAGGCATGAATGCTAAAAATGCGGGCTCTCCGGAATAGACCGTAAACTGAAGCGGCGTGTAGTTCATCCAGTAAGCGATGGCAGCCTGTGCGAGCTCCGCGACTTTATGATGAAACGCGCAAGGTATGATGCCTCCTGACCAAAGCGAATGAACGTTTCCGATACCATGACCGTGCAGCACAATGGCATGCTGATCCTCGTGCAGAAAATCGCTAATATCCGGTAACGCCGGATAGACGCGTATATCGCCCTCGAAATAGAGTGCTCCATCAATCTCCACGCAATCGAGTTCCTTAGCCTGCCGACCAAGTAGCGGCGTAGAAACACGTGTGGTTACGGCCCTGCCCTCAGCCTGAAAATCGGGCATATCGAGATCCGAAAGCGCGGAGCTCACGTATTATTCCTCCGGGCAAACAAAGCCGCCATTTTCAATTATGGACTCACATTTCCTAAGCTTGTTCAGCTTCTGCGTAGTTTCAAGCTCGTCTATCTCACCTTTCATGTTAGCTAGGTTCTCACCATCCTTACTCGTCCGGTAGGTACCGATGGGCTCGGCAATCGAGCTGAAGCCGGAGACAATACCTTCTCCCCTTGCATTGGAAATCCATCCGAACTGGGTCTTTCGGCCAAACTCGTCAAGGCTCAGTGAAATGGTTTTTGACTCGCCGAATCCAGCCGACAGATCAATGTAAGTAAATTCTGCCCACTGCGCGACGCCAAAGTCCTTTTTTGCCATCGTTGAATCCAGCCCTGACGCGTAGCTGTCGCTTGCCGCCGACACGATCATGCGGGCCGGAACCGGATCGCGGAAGACCAGTGTTGTCGGGCAGCGATCGTTACCGACCACACACGCAAGGGGAGCGCTGCTCAGATAGGCCACGCCATTGAGATTCCCTGCTTTCATGTCGGTCTCGTTTCTGTTCTCGTTAATCGTCCAGGGTCTAGCTAAGGACGCGGGGCATTCGGCATTTTCTGCACTGGTGTCGCGCTTAATACAATAGGCCAGAGAAAAGGCATCAACCTGTCCACCCTTCACAAGCTGTTGGCATTCCTCACCCGTAGCTTTTGCACTGAATGCAGTCTTTTTGCCGACACAATTATTGACTATGTCTCCATCACTTTTCAGCCACTTTGCAAAAGTGTTGCGTTCCCACTTAATGACCCCGTTGTCCTCAATCTCGCCATCAGGCATTCCGTTTGTGTAATGGGACTTTCTGGCGACCTGGATCACCTTGGAGAGTTTTACTTGCAGTTCACCGGTTTCGAGGCGAGCGATTTCCTGCGCCAGTGCGTCGATTTGTTCATTTACAGTTTTGCGGTTCGCCGCGCTTTCAAGGGTGTCACGCAAGTCTGCGATCTTGGCTTTGAGTTTGGTGTATCTGGTCAATGCTTCGTTGGTGGCAGCGTTACACTGCATAGGTTCTGCGCCCACCTGCGCGCCTAAAGCCGCAAAGGTGGCAGCTAGCTTGATAACGCCGCCAATAATATTGGCTGTTTTATCAGCAGTAGCGGCATTCACTGATTTCAAAGCACCGTGGGGGTAAATATCGACTTTGAAATCACGAGATTTATTGAATGACTGCAGGTTTGAGCCTGTAATAGTGAACTCTAGATCGAGGTCAGGATCACTGGGAGCAGCCAGCGGCAAGATAGTGATATCGGCCTTGGCTCGAAGTGGACTACAGGACTTTAGTGTCAAGACCGTGTCGATCTTCACATGGGTTTCAGGAAGCGTGTAGGTAATAGTTGATGCTTCGGAGCCCTGCGGTTTTACAGTATGGTTGCAACCCGCTACCGCCAGTCCAACAATGAAGCCTAGTGCCAAAGTTTTGATCATTGCTCTGTCCTTTTGATTCTATCTAGAAAAATATTCTCAGTAGCCATCATCAAGTGCAGCAGATAGCACAGCCGCATTATCCTCGAAGTCATCACCGACCCGTTCCTTGATAATGCAAGTATCCCAGGTCGAATGAAGGTTTCGATCACTGGGGTACCGCGCTCCTTGATCTCGTTGCCACCCAATCATCCATGAAAGAGATATGCAAAGGCTGGCGAAAGTCTCCGACCCAGTGTCCCAGCAGCTTCAATGACCTCACTCTAGCCTTTTCACTGCGGCTTTCGTCTTTCAGTATCGCCAAATCCTCGTCCAGCGCCGTGAACAGACAGGACGAAGCCATAGGGCACTCATCGGTAGCGACTACGGCTGCGCTACGAGGCAGATTGAGGAAGCGGCAGGGCGGGTTTTGACGCGGGTGGTCTGCGAAGGTGCAGTAATCCGGAAACTCATCGAGTTCTATCAAAGTCTCGATCTTGGCCTTCACTGCGGGATCAAGCTCCTGCAAAGCCATTTGGCAAATCGACTCATGCCCGAGATCGCCCCAGGCAAAGGCATATGTAGGTAAGAAAATTAGAAGGAGGACGATACTGCGCATCCGTGCGGCTCCAGTCAGTAATTTTTATCGTTTCAGACTGGCACAAATTTTGAATATGTCAAATGTGACTGGCATCAGGGGTTCAGGAAAGCCCGCCCCGCCCGTTCATCTGGTGTCACACTGCTGTAATATGGGCAGATGAGTCCAGTAAAATTCTACTTAATCACCGGCACCGCCGCGCTCACCCTGATCGGGCTAGGCTTCTATGTGGGCTGGGAGCGCGGCAGGGATAAATTCGCCGATGAATGCATCAGCATCGGCAATTTTGTGGTCTATGACTACGGCCTGGAAAAGCAAAGGCGATTTAAATGTGAGGAAGCGCCGTTGGACAAAAAAATACTACCAGCGATAGATCGACTTCGTTGTGGCTACAACTTGACGATGATACCTTGGCTATCCAGATAAAAACCTACCGAGTTATCGGCGACGATCATCATCAAGGCGGGCATTCCCTCAGTCTGCAAAGCTTCGGACAAGAAAACGAGTTGTAATAAATCATCCGTACTCGGGAGTGCCCCATAACCTTGAGGATGTGAGTGCCACTCGCCAACATAGGTAACTACATCCGAAGTCCGCCTGTGGCATTCATCCAGTACTCCGGTCGATTCATAGGCTGCGCGAGTGAAACCGGTATGGGTCGATTCACTGTCCGTCGGGGCCGAGCACGCCTTGACCAGCGTTATCGTTCGTTCTTTCTGGTCAATTACCCCGAATACTATGCCACCTGTTTCATTGGGAAGTGAGCTAGCCCGAAGGTCGATTGCTGACTTTAAAAAACCGTCATCCCAGCATGCCTCCCACTCACCTAGAATCTGGCTGTGAGATGGAAAAACCTCGACTGTATGAGGGATAATACCGCCAGATTCATCTTGATAATCCCAGATAGAGATTCTGGCATGCTCTTCAGATAGACCATTTCTAATTTGACGTGCCAGAGTTGCGGCATGGAGCTGGATCAATTCATTGGACAAGATAAAAGTCACCTGTCTGCAGCCCGCACCAACCCATAGTCGATCAGTATGCCCAGCTAAATGGCATACCCCCCAATCAGATTCCAGAATCGCCCTGTAGTACTGGGCTTCCAGAGTACTACAGCGCAAACTACGCGCACCATCTTCCATGAGCATGACCGAGGCTTTACCGGAAGGTGTGATAAATGCACTTACAGTTCGCGGAACATCATTTCTTCTGGATAGTTCTCTTGGTACGTGAAGTGTAGTTGAGATATCGACCAATAATTCGGAGTCTCGTATTGAGGCCAGAAGTTTTGGGTCCTCGGACAATATGCTGGAATTAAAATGTCGGTCTGCTTTTTCCGCTTCATGCAAATGAATGCTGCGTGTTAAAGAGCCAACGACATATGACTTTGGAAGTCCGATGCCATGGCGAGTTGAGATATGTCGGACCACATTATGTGGTTGAACTATATCAGTATCGACATACGTCCACTTACCCCAACATTCTTTGCTCCAGATTTGTGCTATGGACCCGCCGAGAGCACCAACACCGGCAATAATACCGTTAGGACCTTCTCCATCGCGATCCAGACCGGACAGTTGTCGTATCTGTGAAGGGCTCGGATAACATTTTGTCTCGGCGATCTCTATACCGAGTAACCGCCAAGGTTGGTCTTCTCCTTCCCGATCCCCGCCAATATTGGTCCACCTAAACCAACGATTTTGATTCTGGTCTCGAAAATATACTGAAAGCGCTTCACCAAGCTGACAGAATCCGGAGTTTATAATGAATCCACATACATCAACTTTTTCTATTTCGCCGTTTCTGGACCGTGGAATGCCCAGGAGAAGCAATACGAATTCCTTTTCACTTCTTTTAATTGAAAGGCCTTGTTCTGTCATGACTTCGTTGAGAGCTGATTTCAGGGGAATAACAATATCGCTCCCCCTTTTTAAGAGGAGATCTTGGAGTTCGCCCAAGGTATGAGGATATTTTTCTACTGGACCGTTTTCGATTGGGTCCAAGAATATTGAAACCGGCAGGAAAAACGGTGAACTGTCATTCCGCTCTGTTTTGTCGTAACTGGCAATTAGTGACTTTGTTTTGACACTCTCGATGTCTATCAATTCGAAGAACAGTTTTTTACT
>JAGRIK010000162.1 GCA_020443325.1 Halioglobus sp. | reverse complement strand
GCGTAGCAATTGCTGCCGCGCCCGCACCTAACCTGAGAGATACGTCGACGCGCACTGCAGAGCGCTCGTTCGCACAGGCCAGGTCCGCTTCAGCGCCGCTGCGAGATCGGGAGCCCGGGCCACCGGTTTTTCTGCCGCCCGACCAGGACATGGACAGGGGCACCCGCAAGCAGGATGGGATACGAGTGGAGTCCGCAGCAGGTGGACAATTCAACTCCCAGCTGAGAACCAGTGAGGAGCCGGAAGCGGACGACCCGGGTTCGGTGATCGATATGGACAGTGCACCCGCCTCAAACCTCCCGCCCGTGGTGCAGAGGGCAGAAGCGGTATTCAAACGCCTGATTAAAGACGACCCGATGTTCAAGAAAGCCGAACCGCAGAACCCGCCCCGCAGCAGCACGTTCAGCAGCAGTCTGCGAACCAGCGAGGAGTTCGACGAGAGCTGACCCTAGCCCGGGCGTAACGTCCTGAAGCAGTTACGCACCTCCGCCAGAAATAGCTCCGGCTGTTCCAGTGCCGCGAAGTGTCCCCCGCGGTCCAGTTCGTTCCAGAAAATGATATTTGAGTAGCGTTTTTCAGCCCAGCGGCGACTGCTGCGGAATATTTCCCTGGGGAAAATGGATACGCCGACCGGCATCGATATCGGGTCCATATTGGGGTTGTTGAAACTTTCCCAGTACAGCCGCGCTGAACTTGCGCCGGCATTATTAAGCCAGTAAATCATCACGTTATCGAGCAGTTCATCTTTGGTGAGAATATTTTCCGGGTGCCGTGTGCCATTCGCCTCGCAGTCCGTCCACTCGTAAAATTTCTCCACGATCCACGCCATCTGCCCGATCGGGGAGTCCGCCAGGCCATACCCCAGCGTTTGCGGGCGGGTGGATTGTTGCTTGGAGTAGCCAGCACCTGTTTCCCCGTATGCGCCCATATCCGCGAGCGCCATTTGCTCCTGCTCCGTGAGGTTGCCCATGGTGTCCGGATCGGGTGCCACAATGGGCATAGTGATGTGGATGCCGGCACAGTGCTCGGTCTCGCTCACTCCCATGCTTTGCGTAATAAAACTGCCCCAGTCGCCGCCCTGCGCGACATAGCGTGTGTAGCCGAGACGCCCCATCAGCGTTCCCCACATGGCGCCAATTTTTTCTGCCGAGGTGCCGGTGCTGGTCGGTTTGCCAGAAAAGCCATAACCGGGCAGGCACGGCACCACAACGTGAAAGGCATCTTCCTCATTGCCGCCGTGGGCAGTTGGATTGGCCAGCGCATCGATGATCTTGTGGAATTCGGCCACCGATCCCGGCCACCCGTGGGACATGATTAATGGCAGGGCATTTTCGTGTGGGCTTTTTACATGAATGAAATGAATGTCGATGCCATCAATACTGGTGACAAACTGCGGCCAGCCATTCAGTTTCTTCTCAAAGCGCCGCCAGTCGTATTCGGTCGCCCAGTAGTTCGCAAGTTCCCTGGTGTAGGCCAGCGGCATGCCCTGGCTCCAATCGTCACAGGTTTCCTGCTCGGGCCAACGTGCATTGCGAAGGCGTTGTTTCAGGTCTTCCAGTGCGCTGTCGGGGATGTCTACAGTGAATGGGGTGATCTCAGTGCTCAAAATACTACTCCTCTGTCCAGACCCGTCGCAGTGGTTCGCCGAAATCGTCGTAGATGATTTTTCTGCGCTGGCGGGGTAATCGACTTTTTGGTTCAGGTTTACGGCGATACTTCTCTTTGCGGCGCGCTTCAATGGCGGCGACGACTTCGGGAACCAGTGTGCGGGGTGCCTTGGGTTCGATAAACAGGCGCCGGTTCAGGAATATGGGAGGATCACCGGGGTTTTTCCCGGAGATGCCTCGCGGAATTTCATCCACGCTGCCGCCCTGCTTGAGGAATCGTTCGATTTCCTCATCAAGTTCCTCGCGAATGTCTGCTTTTGACAGGGGTTTTTTCAAGAGTGTCCAATGGCCACACGGCGCGGGTTAGTAAACACCTCAGTATAACCATGTCGATTGAAAATTACAGGGTGGGCGAGAATTGGGTAGTCGCTAAGTTTGAACCCGGGTTGCTTCGATGGAGAATATGCCTGAGAGAAAGCGCTATGGGCGGGACACGCCAAAAAGCGCACATCCATGTGCAGGCTCGGGTGGCGACGTCCTGTCGCCACACGGTCCCGCCCATAGCGCTTTC
>JAGRIK010000161.1 GCA_020443325.1 Halioglobus sp. | reverse complement strand
TGCCTTCAGGATCGGATAGGTAGAGCGCTTCACTCACCAAATGATCGCCGGCACCGATGCCAGGGTGCGGGAACTGGGTAGCAACACCAACCGGCTCATAGACAACCGGCAACACGCCGAGAAATACTCCGGCATGCCTCGTCAGAGCACGATTCCAGTGGCGATCAGGAAGCTGTCCTGATCATGGGCAAAGGCAGCACCGGGGTTCGAACAGGAGGTAAGCCATGAGCACGAAAAACCCTTTCCGCTTCTCCCTGCAGAGTTTCAATACCTCGTCGCCCGCCAACTGGCGTGAGTTGATCAACAAGACCGAGGCGCTTGGCTACTCGACCTTTTTTCTCGCGGACCATGTGCTGAGCACAGGCCCGGCCCTGGACGGCACTTTCCACCCGCCCCAAATGCTGGCTGCGGTACCGGCCATCGCCATGGCGCTGCAGCAGACGACCACCTTGAGAGTGGGTTGCCGGGTGTTCTGCAACGACTACCGCAATCCCGTAGTGCTGGCCAAGGAGGCGGCCACCATGGACTACCTGTCAGACGGTCGACTGGAGTTCGGTATTGGCGCCGGGTGGATCAAGGCGGAGTACGAGGCTATCGGGCTGGCGTTTGACGAGTTCCCCGAGCGCTTTGCGCGCTGCGCGGAATTTGTGCATGCCTACAAGGCGTTTATGGCGGGGCAACCGCTGGCAGTGGCGGGCGACGCTATAAACTGGTCTGGATTCCACGGTACCCCGGCGCCCGCCCAGCGCCCCTACCCGCCGCTGATGATCGGTGGTGGCAGTAAAAAGATTCTCGGCTTTGCCGGCCGCGAGGCGGACATCGTCAGTCTCAATTTCAATAACCGGGCCGGCATGCTGGGGCCTGACGGCATGAACTCCGGGTTGGCTGACGCCACCGCCAGAAAAATCCAGTGGGTGAAGGACGGCGCCGGTGAGCGCTTCGCGGGACTGGAACTGGAAATAGGTGCCTACAACACCATCATCACAGACCACCAGGGCCCTGTCGCTACGGCTATCGGCGAGGCGCTGGGAATGAGCGCGGAGGATATCCTCACTCACCCGCACTGCCTGATTGGCAGTATCGATTACATGTGCGAGGAACTGGAGCGGCGGCGGGAAACCTACGGCATTTCCTATATCGCGGTGCTCGATGATGGCGAGAACAACATGGTTGAAGCCTTCGCACCGGTGGTGCGGCGACTCGCCGGCAAATGAGATACCGGCGGGTGCTCGCCAACGCAGATCACCCGCTGCCAGCACGCCGCAGCGTAAAGCTCGTATCCGGGCGGCGGTTTTGTATATAATGCCCCGCAATGACATCCTGTTTAAATCAGGGGAAATTGTTTTTTTATAGTGCGCCAACCCCCTGGAGAGCCCATGGCCGCCAATAAGTCCCAGCCGAATAAAAATACTGCCCCGCGGGTCGAGGACGTCAGCTGGCAGGCGCAGAAAAGCGCAATGACCCGGGATCGCATCCTGGATGCCGCGATAAACTGCTTTATCAACCTTGGCTATACCAACGTCACTACCGCCAAGGTGGCGAGCACCGCCGGTGTATCCCGGGGCGCCATGCTGCATCATTTTCCCTCCAAGACCGAACTCATCCAGGCAGCGGTGGAGTACCTGCACGGCAAGCTGCTGGAAGACTACACCCAGCGAGTCAATGCCATTCCGAAGTCGAAGAAGGGAAAGGCACACCGGCGCGCGGGTCTGGACGCCTACTGGGAATACCTGACGGGAGACCTCGCTATCGCCTACCACGAACTATGCGTGGCGGGTCGCACGGATCCGGAATTGCGCCAGATTCTGCAAAGCTCCTCTGCGCGATTTTCTGAACATGTACACAAGACAAACGCCGTTTT
>JAGRIK010000160.1 GCA_020443325.1 Halioglobus sp. | reverse complement strand
CCCGTATGCTGCCGCACTTGTCGCCGGAACAGGCGTGTGACCTGCACTGCGAACTGACGCGCTGGACCTGTCGCCAGTTGCTGGACAGCGGCCTTGGCGCCGTGGAGTTAGCCGTGGCGGGCGACGGGGATCACGCATTGTTCAGCGAGTGCAAGGGGCAGGGTGTGAGCCGGATCGTGCGGCAGCGCGGAGCGGATCTCGGCGAGAGAATGTATAACGCCCTGCGCTGCGGGCTGGCGCGCTATGACAGCGTGATACTGGTGGGCAGCGACTGCCCGGGCATCGATGCCTCTTATCTGTGCCAGGCGGTATCGGCGTTGCGGGCTGCGCCCGTGGTGCTGGGGCCGGCCCATGACGGCGGTTACGTATTGATCGGCGCGCGTGCTATCCAGCGGGCAATGTTCGAGGATATTCCCTGGGGCAGTGGACAGGTGTTCGACAGGACCACGGCAGCACTGGCGCGTGAAGGTGTGTGTTGGGAGGAGTTGCCGCAACTGGCGGATATAGACAGGCCCGAAGACCTCCCTGTCTGGGAAGCGCTGCGGCAAGCTGCAAATCCGGCTTCCCGCTAGCGCGGCGTCGCTGGATCTTGCGCGGCCCGATCGTTGCCGACCGGGCAGGTATCAGGCGTGGGCGAACGCGTTTGCGTCCGGCTGCTGTTCCTTGATGCCCCCGGCACGCTGTTGCATCAGCCAGGCTATCGCGGTGCAATAGCTGAGGTTGGTTTGCAGCTCGCTGTCGGGATCGCTCAGGAACGCGCGCTGGCTGGCCAGCCCCCGCACCCTGCTCGCAAGATCCGGGTTGAATGCCAGGTACCGGTCCCACAAGTCACGGTGCTGGGCAGCCGTGATGTTGAACAGGCCGAGGCCTTCTGTTCTCGCCGAGAACAGTCCCACATCCGGGGCGCGGATAGCGGCATTGAGTAAAAAGGTTTCGCGATCCGGTGTCCAGGCTCCCATATACTCCAGAGTCGGTCGGATGACGTGGTCTCTCAGGTGTTCTGCAGTAACGTACATAACCCATTCCTCGCAGGGATGACTAATCCGTCAGGCACTGCTGTTTCATTCTTATGGTTCTCACCGGCCCGGTTATCGTCAGATACGACTGGAGAAACTACCCAGTTCGCGTCTTTTCCGAGCTCACAAGGCACTTTTTAGCACAAAAACAAATAAATACCAATAAAAATAAAGGCTTGTGCTACTTAATTAACATGGATTTTGGGAAACGCTTCTAAGCTAGGCTTTACCAGTGTGCATTGTGTCCCTGTTGCAGAAAGAAGGGGGAGTAAAATCGGGGAAATGATCGCTAAAAACCGCAAATGGCTGAAAAAACACCGATACTGATCAGCCGCCTGCGATTTTTACCACGTAGCCGAGTTTTTCTAATTCCGTTTTGAGTAATTCGCGCTGGTCGCCCTGGATTTCAACGATACCGTCTTTCAGCGCACCGCCGACCCCGCATTTTTTCTTCAGTTGGCTGGCCAACTGCTTCAATGCATCGCCGCCCAGCGGCAGGCCCTTAACCAGTGTCACCGCCTTGCCGCCACGCCCCTTGGTTTCACGGTGCAGCCGCACGATGCCATCGCCGGTCGAGGCGGGCCTGCTGTCGCCACAGACGCAATTTACGGTGGGGCGCTGGCATTGTGGGCAGAGTCGGCCGCCATCGGTGGAGTACACAAGGCGGCTGTCAGTGTTTTTTCGCTTACTCATGGCATGAACGTGTATTTATTGCAGAGTGGGCAGTATATTAGGCCGCTGTTCCCGCGCAAGTCGGGATTGTCGGGAGTGCATGTGGAATGTCTGCAGACGTAGATACGCTGAAACAACAAATGATGGAACTGCAGAGTCAACTCGCCTTTCAGGAGGATGCTGTGAGCAGCCTGGATGCGGCACTGGCGTTACAGCAGAAGGAGATACTGCTGCTGCAGCGGCAACTGAAACTGCTGCGCGCACGCCAACAGGAACAAGAGCATCATAACGAAGCGGGCGCAAGCAACGCACCGCTGGACGAAAAGCCACCACATTATTAGGGAATACAAGGGAGCCAGTTATGTCAGAGAGTGCCCGTCAGGATACGCCGGAACAGGCGGAGTTCCGGCAGTTTTGTCGCCAGTGGCTACAGGCCAACAAACCGTCAGCGCCCAGCGTCCGGTTGCCGCTCTCCCCACTGGAGATCATGACGCAGCCGCAAATGGACTATTTGCAGGAATGGCAGAAGGCCGCCTATGAGGCGGGGCTTGTTGGGTGCGATTATCCGGTCGATGTCGGCGGCGGCGGGCGCAGCGATTGCCAGCGCGTCGCCAACGAGGAGATGATCCGCGCGCGCACGCCGTTCATGCCCAATGTGATCGGCCTTGGCATGGCGGCCCCCACGGTGTTTTATCACGGCCAGCAGGCACTCAAGGAACGCCTGTTGCCGCGCCTGTTCTCGGGTGAAGACATCTGGTGCCAGGGGTTCAGTGAGCCGGGCGCAGGCTCTGACCTGGCCAGCGTGCAGACCTTCGCGGAGCGCAAGGGGGATAAATGGGTAATTAACGGCCACAAGGTGTGGACGTCCCTGGCGCACTTTGCCGAGTGGATGATCCTGTTGCTGCGCACCGACAAGTCACATAAATATGATGGCCTGTCCTATTTTGTAGTGCCTATTCGCGCCGCGCTTGGCAACGGCGTCACGGTGCGGCCACTGATCAAGATCACCGGTGAAACCGGTTTTAACGAGGTGATTTTTGAGAACCTCGAAGTCGACGACAGCTACCGCCTGGACGAACTCGGTAAGGGTTGGCAGGTGGCGATGACCACACTGTTGCACGAGCGCGGTGCGGGAGAGTTACAGACCCCGCGCTCCGGAGGCATGAAGAGTAAGGCAACCCATGCGACCAACACGGGCAACCTGATCGAACTGGCCCGCAATACGCCGCGCAATGGCCGACCGGCCGCCGACGATGCGGTGATCAGGGATCGCATGATGCAACTGGTGATCCGCGAACACGGCCTGGCGCAAAACCAGCGGCGGGCGCGCGTGTCTGCGCTGCAGGACCATCCGCTGCGCCTGCAGTTGCAGAACAAGTTGCTGGCCAGCGAAATAACCCAGGACACGGCGGCGCTGGCTGTGGAGATCGAAGGTGCGAGCGCGTCCCTCTATCTGGGTGATGACAACGCCCCGGCAGGTGGCCAGTGGCCGATGGCCTATATGAACTCCTACGGCATGACCATTGCTGCGGGCACCAGCGAGGTACAGCGGAATATTCTCGGCGAGCGTGTGCTTGGCCTGGCGAAATCGAAATAGGGGAACGCACATGACACAACCAGACAATTTTGGATTCGGCGAAGAGGCGGCCATGCTGAAGGACTCGGCCCGCAAGTTCTTCAGTGAGCATTTCCCCACCGATAAACTGCACCGCATGGTCGCTGCTGACACCAATCCGGAGCGAATGAGTACCAGTGAGTGGGACAGGGAACTCTGGCAGCAGATGGTGGAACTCGGCTGGACCTCACTGGCTGTGCCGGAGTCTGCCGGTGGTATTGGCATGCCGGTGGTTGCAGTGGCCGGCCTGGTGGAGGAGCTGGGCCGGGCCGCCTTTCCCTGCCCGCTGCTGTCCACGCTAAACGCGACCTATGTGCTGGCTGCCTGCGGTGGCGGTGGTGAAACTGCCCTGGCAGAAATCGCCGAGGGTCGTACTGCCAGCCTGGCGATTACCAATCGCCAGGGTTCCTGGAATACGGCCGATACCGATGTGCTGTGCACCCAGGGAAAATTGAGTGGCACCGCCTGGTTTGTGCAGGATGCGCGCAAGGTCGACCGGTTGTTGGTCAGCGCACAGACCAGTTCAGGGCAGGGCCTGTACTGGGTGGCAACGGATGCGGCAGGTTTGACCGTCGAGCCGGACGCCATTGTCGATTTGACACGCGACCAGGCGCACGTCAGTTTTGACAATGTTGCGGCAGAGGAAGTCAGTGGCGATGGCCTGGTGGCGCTCGAACACGCGATGCCCGCCATCTGGACACTGCTTGCGGCAGACATTACCGGCGCCGCCGAGTGGCAACTGCAAACGACGGTCGAATACGTGAGTACACGGCAACAGTTTGAGCATCCACTGGGATTTTTCCAGGCCGTCAAGCATCCGCTGGTGAATGTGATGATCCAGATCGATCAATGCAAGTCCCTGGTGTACAACGCCGCCTGCGCCTATGACGCCGAGCCGGCACGTGCAGCAGAAACTGCCCACATGGCGAAGGCAGCGGCCAGCGAAACGGCGGCCTTCGCATCGGGTCGTTCTGTGCAGTACCACGGTGGCATCGGATTTACCTGGGAGTGTTTTGTGCACCTCTACTTCAAGCGCCAGAAACACAGTCAATTACTGTGGGGTGATGCCGCGTGGCACAGGGCGAAACTGGCTGATATTCTCGTCGGCGAAGTTGCCTGACACTACATTAACGAGACCGGGACTGAAACCGTGAACTGGAAAACACTTGTACTGATCGTGCTCTCGCTGGTAGTTGGCGTGGGCGTGTTGTTCAAAATTGCCATCCGTACGCCGCAGGCACCGGCACACCAGGTGTTTATCAACGGCAGCATTCTTACAATGGATATCGACAACCCGGTGGTAGAGGCGCTCTCGACGCGCGGCGAACGCATCGAGAAAGTGGGCTCAACCGAAGCCATTATGGCGGATGTCGACGATGATACCGAGGTGGTAGACCTTCGCGGTCGCACCATGTTGCCCGGTTTTATCGATGCCCACGGCCATTTTCCCGCTTCGGGAATGAAGGCGGTAGCGGCCGACCTCAACAGCCCTCCCATCGGTAATAAACTCGCTATTGCCGATGTATTGCAGGCGCTTGAAGAACAGGCCGCAAAAACGTCGCCGGGTAAATGGGTGAGTGGTTTCGGCTACGACGACACCCTGCTGGCCGAGCACCGCCACCCGACACGTGAGGAGCTGGACGGTGTTTCCACTGAACATCCGGTGGTGGCGATGCACGTGTCCGGCCATATGCTGGTGGCCAACAGCAAGGCACTGGAGATTGTTGGTATCGATGCCGATACGCCCGACCCCGAGGGTGGCGTTATCGGCCGCATTCCCGGCTCCCGGGAACCGAATGGCCTGCTGGAAGAGACTGCCAGGATGGACATCATGCGTGAAATGCAGGACCTGAGCGTGATGGACACCTACCGATTGATCAAGTCTGCGGCCAATGAATACTCCGCCATGGGTGTCACGACGGCGCAGTCGGGTGGTGTTACGCCGGAGTTGGCAATGGGCTTGTCGTTGTTCAGCAAGCTCGGGGTGATTCCACAGCGGTTGATTCTCTTTCCGTTTGAAACAGAGTGGGGAGAGGATCTGTTAAACGGCGAGTACGACCCGGCGGATTACAACAGCGATATGCTCACCATGAGCGCTGTGAAACTGGTTGCGGACGGCAGCATACAGGGTTACACCGGATACCTCAGTGAACCCTATTACACACCCTACCACGGCGACGCGGACTATCGGGGCTATCCGACCCTGTCGCGTGAGGAGTTGTTCGCCGAGGTTGAGGCACTGCACAAGGCGGGTTACCAACTTGCCATTCACGGCAATGGCGACGAAGCCATCGAGGATATCCTGGATGCGTTTGAAGCTGCACAAAAGTCCCACCCGGTGGCCGATCCGCGCATGATACTGATTCATGCCCAGATGGCCCGGAAAGACCAGATAGCAAGAATGAAGGCCCTCGGCATCACGCCCAGCTTCTTTACCGCGCACACCTGGTACTGGGGTGACCGTCACCGCGATATTTTCCTGGGTCCGGAGCGGGCGGCCCAGATTAGTCCGTCAAAATGGGCACTGGATCACGGTTTGCACTTTAGTTCCCACCTGGATACCCCCGTGACGCCCATGGAGCCGTTGCAGGCGGTGTGGAGCCAGGTTTTCCGGATGACTACCGGGGGTGATGTACTTGGCCCCGAGCAGCGTATCAGCGTGATGCAGGCGCTGCGTGCAGTCACGATCGATGCAGCTTGGCAGGTTTTCCAGGAAGATAACCGCGGTTCGTTGAATCCGGGCAAATACGCGGACCTGGTGGTGTTGTCGGGCAATATACTGGACGATCCGATGGCCATGCGCGACTTGAAGGTAGAGCGCACGGTTATCGGGGGGGCGACCGTATTCGGCGGGCATTAGTGCGCTGACCAACACGGGGCACTTTGTACCGCCGGGCGTGGACAGTGGCGGGGCATTCAGATATAACTACACAAACGGCGTGGGCACTGATTGGCCCGGGCCCAGCGGACATGTGGGGAAAGTAAACTATAACTATGTATCGCTACATTGTTGACAACGCCATCACGTACACCCCGGACGATCTTGTCCTGTTTCGGGAGTCACCCTTTGCTGTCTGGATGGAACGTCTTACGCTCGAAAACCCCGAACACGGCATTCCGCCAGATCTCGATAGCATTGGCGCGTATCCGCAGTCGCCACAGCAGGAAGATATTGTTGCCACGCTGCGCTCTGAGGGCAGGAACGTTGCGCTGATCGAATCGGACCAGGACGAGCCCGAACGTCGCGTTGCCACGCTGGAGGCGATGCGCCTCGGCGCGGATTTTATCGTCAATGGCCAACTCGCATTCGGTCCGCTTTCCGGTGCTGTCGATCTGTTGATGCGCACCAGCGGATACTCCGAACTCGGGGACTTCCTCTATATCCCCTGTGAGACGCGGATCGACAATTCGCTCCAATCACCTTTCCGCCTCTGCTTTTCGGCCGATCTGCTGGCAACATTACAGGGTCGACTGCCGGCGCAAATGCTGATAATCCGAAACGGTGCAGAGGTGGTTCCGCTGCAGACTGAGGACCACATTTATTACTACCGGGCAGTGCAGCAGCGATTTTTTGCTGCTATGCAGAGTTTCCGTAAGCACCGCATGCCCGATCCTGCGGAGTCTGCACATTTCGGCCGCTGGGCAGAGTGTGCCAGCGAGGTGCTGAAGCAGCGCGCATCGTCAGAATCGCAGCAGGAGCACCCGCAAGAGCATCAGCATCAGTCACTCCACGAGGAACCGGAAGAAGAAGTCGTGGCGGTGCCACACTTGCGCGTGGCCGGTGGTGGTTCACAGCACGGCGGTATGGATGTCGCGGGCCGACGGGAGACCACCTCTAGCAACTACAGGGACAATGCCAGCGCGGATGATGCTGTTCGGGAGCGCAGTAACTCCGGTGTCACCCTGGCCGAGCAGGCGCGGCTATTGAAGCCTGGCAGCTATGGCAATGGCAAGCCACCCGGTCACACCCCCAGCCTGGCGCGAATAGGCAAGCCGCTGAAAGCCGCTGCCGCGCCGCGCGCACCTGAAGTGCGCGCTGCAGGGGCGGCTCCCGATGAGGCATTGGAGAATCTCGAATTTATTGGCAGCGGTCCAGGCCGATCCCGGGATGCAAACAACTCGGAAGATGATCT
>JAGRIK010000159.1 GCA_020443325.1 Halioglobus sp. | reverse complement strand
CTTCAGCGCCTGGTGCGTACCGGGACTGCCGCCATTGCAAATCACCAGGCTGGCCAGTTTAACCGCCTCCTCTCCAGGCAAATAGTGCGCCAGGTAGACGTTGGCAGGCACACGCCCGGGCAGTGGAGTGCCGGCAGTGGACACCAGTGCAGTGACATTGACCTCACCCAGCGCGGCGATCAATCGGGGCAGCAGGCTGGCGTTACCCGAACTGCCCAGCGTCAGGTACACGATGGGGGAATCCTGTGGAATATCCTGCCACCAGTCCGGGTGAGGGTCGGCGGGTGACCAGACAACAGGACCGATAAAACGGTGGTGCGATGGCATACTTTGAATACGGTAGAGCCCGGGGACATCGGCGTACAGCGTGTAGTCGGCGTGTGTATAGACCCGCCGCAGGTTGAACCCCAGGCTTGGCAGGCCATAGTCGCGCCGCAGGCGATGCATCGGCAGACAGTGCAACGCAAAGGCAATTGGCCGCCCGAGGGAGAATACCCACTGGCCGAGGGTGCTCCCGAGCACTTTTGTCAGCGGCAATTCGGGAACTCTATAACCCTGCTTACTAAAGGGCGACCAGTAGGCATTGCTCAGCGCGACATAGGGCACCGCTGCGAGTTCCGCGCTCACCGCCAGGGAAAGCCTGAAATCACCCACGATGATATCCGGCTGCACTTCAGCGATGAGCCTGCGATCTTCCTCGACGTAATCTCTCAGCGTTTGCAGGTCGTAAACAGGGCGGCCGGATGCCAGGGCCTGCATGAATTGTTGCGGGGTGATTGAATGAATCTCGTGCTCTACGAGGGCAAGTTCACCCATCAGTTCCCGGTAACGCGGATGGTGCGCCAGATGCACCTCGAATTGCTCCGGATCCAGCGAGCGGGCAAGCGTAACAGGCCGTGCTACATGCGCGAGTGTCACCGCCTCAGCGATAAACAGGATGCGTATCCTGCGCGAACCCGGTGCAGGCGCAACCATGCGATCAGCCCGGCGCGTCGACGAGCAGGGTTTCCAGTGGTGGGCGCACCGAGCGGGATTGGGGCGCTGGGCCGAAGCCGATCCTTCCCATATAGACCCGCTGGCGATAATCCCCTGCGGCGCCGGCCAGGTTATCCAACTCACCAGCCAGTTTCCCGGCCAGCGACTGCTCCGCAGCGACCGAGGTGAATGTTCGTGACTGCGCCACATAACGGGAAAAAATAAGCGGGGTCATTTCCGGTTGCAACTGCAACCCCAGCCGGGTGGCTTCCAGCCAAAAACGCTGCACAGCGCCTCCGCCAGCCAAATAATCCTCAACGGTTATCAGGGGCTTATCGGCGACAATGACGAAGTGCGCCGCACAACCCAGTGCGGTGCGCCAATCCATCTGCAGCCGGGGCAACCAGGTCCCGGCAAGAAAACGGTTCAGGAAGCGCACGCGTCCCCAGCTTTTCAGTGCCCAGCGCATGATCTTGCGTGTTGGCAAGTCCAGGCCCAGCGCACCTTCAGGGATTTGCCGTTCGCTGAACTGCACACCCCACTCAATGTTTTGTCGATGGACCTCGTAGGCCTCTGGCGTCGAGAGGCGAATATGGGCGTTGTGAAAGAGCAGCCTTGCCATCTTGCGGCGACCCGCAGCACCGTCGATCCAGCGCACGCTGAATCCCTCTCCCACCGCTTGCTCGAGCACCTGCTGCTGGTGGTCGGTCAACGATCTTGTGGAAAACGGCTTGCGCTGCGTGGCTCTTGAGGTGATAAAGGGCGCCAGGGTATCGGGCAACACAGTGGCGTCCGGGATCAACCTGACATCGATCCGCGGCGCATCTTCCGGGGAGTCCGGACGCAGCAAAGGCTCCGCTCGCAGACCCTCCGCAGATGCGGCAATTCGCAGGGTTTCGAGCAGTGCGCCCAGCGCAATCTGGCTGGAGGTACCGTCGAGATCGTAAACACACCAATCCCGGGTATCACGCCCATGAATCACCACATGGTGGTCATCGACAATCTCAAAACGCCAGGGCTGCTCATTGTCACCGCTGGGCGCCCAGCGCGCGAGATCCAGAATTCGTTCAATCGGCCGCGTGCGCAGCTTGCCGTCCACCTCGGCACCACGCAGGCCTGACCTGATCCGCTTGCGCGCGATTTTCAGTCCGAGCCGCTGGATAGGGTTGGCGTTGCCCCACGGGCGCCATGTGGTGACCAGTCGGTTGCGGTAGGCATCAAAGTGTATGCCCCGCGGCGCCGCCGGCACACGGCCCCGGGCGAGCAGGATTTTCAGCGCGTAAGTCCCCGCAAACCCCGCGCAGAGTTCACAGGCCATCGGCGTTGAGGGGCCTTTTCCAGCCGCCAGGTCGACCCTGCTGTCGTCCGCCAGATAAGCCAGTTGCTGGGGATTGGGTGCCAGGCCCAGCATAAATCGCAGGGCCTGCTCCTCCCGTGGCTGGCCTTCCAGCAGGAAATAATTTTCAAAACTCATTTGCCCGGGGAAGAAACACAGTAACGCGGCCCCCATCCCCAGAGGTGCAGCAGTGATAGCGGGAATTCCCTTTGCATAGCAGGCGGCGAATACCGCCCGGCGAATATCGAGGGCAAAAAAATCGAGGGAATCCACATAGAGGTCGACTCCTGCCAAAAAAGCATCCAGGTTCCCGGCGTCTACTCCAGCCGGAAACTGCTCGATCTCCAGGCCCGGGTTGACCCCACGGGCCATCTCCACCATCACCTCGAGTTTGTTTCTCCCCAGGTGGGCGGTGCTGGCCCCTGCCTGGCGATTGAAATTGGCAAGTTCAAACTGGTCAAAATCAGCGAGGCTGAACTTCCCAATGCCGAGTCGCGTCAGGGTCAGCAGGTGACTGCCGCCAACGCCTCCCATACCCGCGATAGCAATGCGCTTATTGCGCAGGACTTCCTGCTCCGTCTCAGTCACCCACCCCAGGTTGCGGGAAAACGCCTCGTGGTAATCAAAGGACATTCAGGGGCTCACAATCGCACTGCGCTGACCGGACGAAGTCGACCCGGTAAAATCGGCGAGAATCGTATCGTAGAACTCCCTGAACTCATCCCCCAGAGTACTGACTCCCTCGCGCGTCTCCCAATAAAATGGCGACCGAGTACCGTGGTATTCGATCTGGTCGCCGGCGGGACGCGCCAGAAGTCCGGATCGCCGCAGCAGGCGAGGGAGAAAGGGCTCCATCATCGCAAAGCAGTTGGGCCGGCCTATCACTTCACTCAGGGCGAGCGCTGAAAGGATTGTTGCCATCGCAACCAGTGGGAAGGTACGCTGCTCTCGACTACACAATTCCAGTGCGGAAATTTCCCCGAACCGCGATTCGTGCTCACCGGGCCTGCGGCGGAAGGCGCCATCGACTCCCAGCCTGGAAAATTCGCAAACCGTATCCCGCCGGCCATCGAATGACCGCAGGATGTCCTGGTCAATCGCCGCAGAACAAAACTTCTCCATGGGCATCAACCGCTGCTCATCGGCCTGGACCAGTCTTGCACACCCGGCGGGCATACCCGAGGCCCTGTGAACCACGAGGCTATGCACGGCGTGGACGTCGAATTCGTCTGTCTCCAGCTGATTCGGGCAGGCATCGGTGGGTTCATAGTGGAACTCTTCGCAGTACACCCTGTACCGTACCCGGTATACGCTCTCCAACTGTGCAGGAGTGGTCACCTGCTCGATACTGAAATACCGTTGAAAATCCTCGACCAGCGACACCCTCGTATTCTCCATAATACTCACCCGCGTGTCCGCGCAAAGCGACTGTCGTTTGCTGTACACGCCTCTGTAACCTGCACAGTAGCGCCAAGCCGATATTGAGTAAAGTCGCTGCTCACTCGATCCTGCCCTGAATATAGGAAATCAGGCCGCCCATTGCATCGTCAATGATTTGAAAAACCCGCTCGAAACCCTCGGCGCTGCCGAAATAGGGGTCGGGAACCTCGACCAGCGACTGTCCGGCCTGGTGACTGAGTAGAAACGAGAGCTTGTCGTGTTGTTCGACGGGACACAGTTCCCGCAAATCCCGCATATTCGCTTCATCCATGGCGAACACAAAATCGCTGCGCTCCAAATCGCGCTCAGTCACCCGGCGCGCCTTGATTCCGGTGAGATCAATACCCCGCGCTGCGGCAACTTTTTGTGCGCGCTGATCGGGCCGGCAGCCGGGGAGCGAACTTCGGGTGCCCGCCGAACTCACTTCCACCCTGCTACGCAGCCCGGATTGCTGTAGATGATGGCGAAGCAATCCTTCAGCCATGGGCGATCGACAAATATTCTCCGTACAGACCAACAAAATGCGGGTCTTGCGCTGAAACAGGGTCAAGCAAAAGCCTCCGGGGGGAGCGGACCGCGAAGCGGATTGCCGCACGAGTTCGCCGCACATGCTACCAGACATTCAATCCGTAGCGCAGCCAGGAGGCCTCGCAATAATGCGGTAATAACCCAGGGTTTACGTCAAAAACGTGCGCTGCAGCGCATATCCGGAGACATTTTCCGCTGCTCAGGGGCGGGCCGTCTCCAGGCCGGAAAGCAGGGGTTTAATATATCTGGAGGGAATTGCATAGGTAATGCCGGATGGCCTGGCCAGCATTGTCTCCTTCGTCTCCTTCACCAGGACGCTGTTTATTACCCCTATCACCCGCCCGCTGCCCAGTTCGAACACCGGACTGCCACTGTTCCCGGGGTAAGCCGTGGCATCGAGCTGAAACGCATCAAACCCGGCCCGCATGCGCGCGATTTTCACTGAGTTCAACTTATCCGAGTCTGCCGAGGGCTGTGCTGCGGGTGTGATGGCAGCAACCATACCGCGATGTGTCACCGGATAAAGCCCCAGCGCCATCCCAAGCGGAAACCCGGTGAACGCGATATCCTGCCCCTCCCGCACCGCGTCAGAATTCCCCAGTTGCAATGCCGGTAAGCGCGACCCCTGGATCTCAAGGAGTACGAGGTCGTGCTCTTTATCCTCACGCACTACCTGCGCCGGGTGTGCAGTGGCGTTCACCCCGCGACCGGTGAATACCGCCAGCGTCTGGTTGTTATCCGAATCCAGGTCCAAACCGGTGACGTGCGCATTGGTAACGATATGTCGCCCATCGCCCACCACGAAACCCGTCGCGAGGTAGACCACGCGCTCGCCTTTGACATTCGGCTGCCGTGGTGGGTACGCCGTGCCCACCCCGACCACGCCGGGCCTGATTTTATCTATGAGATCCGGCAGGCTGGCAGACCAGGCCGACGGCGCGATCATCAGGCAGATCATCGCGCTCACTCGAAGAAACGCTAAATGGACCTTCATGTGCAATTGCTCACAGTTCGTCATTGTCCTCATTGTCCCCATCCCGTATTCATCGCACAATCTATGCGGAGCCAGCAATGATTTGGGCTACAATACCACCCTTCCACCCACGAACCGCAACCGATTAGCCTCATCACGATGCCAGACCTGATTCACGAGTGTATCTCCCAAAGTGCGCAGGCCTCGCCCGATGCGCCCGCACTGCTGTACAAAGAAAAGTGCTTTAGTTATGCCCAATTGCAACATCAGGTGGAGGCCTGTGCCAATGCACTGCTGGGTTTGGGAATTGGGCCGGGGGAACGGGTAGCGATTTATCTCCCCAAGCAGCCTGAAGTGGTATTCGGCCTGTTTGGCGCCGCAGCGGCCGGGGCGTGCTTTGTGCCTATAAACCCGCTGCTGAAACCTCGCCAACTGGCGCACATCCTGCCGCACTGCAATGTGAAGGTACTGATCACCTCGATCACGCGCCTGGAATTACTCTCCGAGGTCGTGGGGACCTGCCCGGATTTGCAGACGATCGTGGTGGTGGATGAACGACTGCCGGACAGTGTGCCGGACATCCCGCAAACGCTGCTCACTTACGAGGCGTTCTGTGGTTCAGCGACTGCCCCGTGCCAGCCTCACCGCCGCATCGATACCGATATGACGGCCATCCTTTATACTTCTGGCAGCACGGGCAACCCCAAGGGCGTGGTGTTGTCCCACCGCAATATGGTGGCTGGTGCATGCAGTGTCGCCAGCTATCTGGGCAATGTGGCGGATGACCGCATACTGGCGGTCTTGCCCCTGAGCTTTGACGCCGGCCTCAGCCAGCTCACCACCGCTTTTACCGTCGGCGCCTCTGTTGTCCTGATGGACTACCTCCTGCCGCGCGATGTCATCCGGGCAGTCGTGCGCTACGGCATAACCGGCCTGGCGGCAGTACCTCCACTCTGGAACCAGTTGAAGGACCTCGAATGGCCACCTGAGGCAGTGCAGTCGCTGCGTTATATTACGAATACGGGTGGCGCCATGCCGGTTTCCACCACCCACGCGCTACAGCGAACGCTGCCGCATACCCTTATTTTCCTGATGTACGGCCTCACCGAGTCGTTCCGCTCGACCTTCCTGCCGCCCGACCAGGTCAACGTGCGGCCGGATTCAATGGGCAAAGCCATACCCAATGCAGAAATCCTGGTAATAAATGAGGACGGTCGGGAGTGCGCGCCGCGCGAACCCGGTGAACTGGTCCATCGCGGCGCGCTGGTGAGCCTGGGATACTGGAACGATCCGGAAAAAACGGCTGAGCGCTTCAAACCCTGTCCCGTGCAGCCACCGCAAATACCCAATACTGAACTGGCGGTCTGGTCAGGTGATCAAGTCATGAAAGACGAGGAAGGGTATCTGTACTTCATCAGCCGCAAGGATGAAATGATTAAAACCTCCGGTTACCGGGTAAGCCCGACCGAGGTGGAGGAAAGCGCCTATGCCTCTGGCCTTGTTGCCGCCGCGGCTGCGGTTGGCCTGCCGCATGCAGGGTTGGGACAGGCCATCCTGCTGCTGGTGACACCCGGGGCAGAAAGCACGGCCGGCAAGGATCTTGAGGAGGCTGTCTTCGCGCACTGCCGCCGTGAACTACCCAATTTTATGGTACCGAGCATAATCGTCGTGCGCAGCGTTCTCCCGCTCAACCAGAATGGCAAAATCGACCGGCGCCTGCTCCTCGAGGAGTACAAGGACACCTTCCAGGTAGCGCCGGCATGAGTCATACCCAGGGCTCCACCGACGCGCCACAGCACGCGAAGATGAACCAATTTGCGGTGGCAGGTAACTGCCTGCAGATCGGCGGGCAGTCTCTTCCCGATCTGGCCAGAGCCGTTGGAAAAACACCTTTCTACGCCTATGACCGCCAGGTGATGAACGACCGGGTCAAAACTCTGCGTGACGCCCTTCCCCCCGGCGTTCACCTGCACTATGCCGTGAAGGCGAACCCTATGCCAGAGGTGGTTAACCACCTGGCCGCGATGACCGACGGGCTGGACGTCGCCTCTGCAAACGAACTGCGCCTCGCGCTGGCAACCGGCATAGCGCCAGGCAGTATCAGCTTCGCGGGGCCGGGCAAGTCCGCAGAAGACCTCGACGCGGCGGTAGCCAGCGGTGTAATTATCAATATGGAGTCTGCGGGAGAGATGCAGCGTATCGCGGCACTGGCCGAAAGCACCGGCATCCGCCCCAGAGTGGCTATTCGAGTCAATCCTGACTTTGAACTCAAGTCAGCGGGCATGAAAATGGGCAGCGGTCCCAAGCCTTTTGGTGTGGATGCGGAGCAGGTGCCCGCCATGCTGGAGGCGATGTCATCCCTGCCTCTGGAGTTTATGGGGTTCCACATTTTCAGCGGTTCTCAAAACCTGCGTCCCCAGGCCATCATCGAGTCGCAAACAAAGACCTTCGAACTCGCCTTCCGCCTCAGCCAGTCCGCCCCCTCCCCGGTACGCTGGCTGAACATCGGTGGCGGGCTGGGTGTACCCTACTTTCCCGGTGAGCAGCACCTGGACCTGTCGCCCATTGCCAGCAATCTGGCAGGCCTGGCCCGAAAAGCTGCACAACAGTTGCCTGGCGTGGAAATCGTACTCGAACTCGGCCGTTACCTCACGGCGGAAGCCGGAATCTATGTCTGTGAGGTTGTGGATAAAAAAGTCTCGCGCGGGGAAACCTTCCTAGTCACCAATGGCGGCTTGCACCACCACCTCGCCGCCTCCGGCAACTTCGGACAGGTCATCCGCAAGAACTATCCCCTGTGCCTGGGAAACCGGGTATCAGGCGATACGCTCGAGCTGGTGAACGTGGTTGGCCCCCTGTGCACACCACTGGATATCCTGGGAAGCCGGGTCAGCCTGCCTGTGGCTGAGGTGGGCGACCTGGTGGTCGTATTCCAGTCGGGCGCGTACGGTCTTACCGCCAGCCCAGTCAATTTTCTGGGTCACCCACACCCCGGGGAAATCCTGGTCTAGAGAAGTGGACATCCCCCGTCGGGAGCAACCCACAACTTCGCCCATTAGCCGTTGTTTTTATTAGGTATTTTTCCAGAAAACAGGGTACAGCGACTGGCGTGGCGCGGCAACCGCGAGCAAACTGTCACGCCGCTGTAACAGCAAGACAGTAAAGTCGGGAATAAGATCACATTTTTGGCAAGAATTTGGGCAGCTATAAATAAGCCGTGCTACTTTTATTTACTCCACAGATTCGTATGTGGATAAGTATGGTTACTCGCTGTGCATAATTGCCAGCTGTCGACATAAGGCAGCGGGTCGGGGCGGCGACATATCAAACAGTGAGTCGGAGACAAGTCGCCCCCGGTGGAGCATCAACCCACTGGCGCAGCAGGCGGCGAAACCTGCGATTAAAGTGGCAGAAAGGATTGGGGAATGGCTACGGTCAGAGTATTCAACCACCATGTTCATACATCGTTTTACTGGCTAGCCCTGGTAGACGCGGCGCTTTTCGTTATGGCTTTGTATGCCGGCGCTTACATCCACAGTCTTGTCGCCCTTCACCCCGGCAGCTTCCAGGCCATGATTCCCGAGATTCCCAACCGCGCGCTGATCTACTCGGCGATTGCAGTGATTTGCCTGTTTGCGATGGGGCTCTATGAACCGCGCATGCGCGAGGGCAGATCGGGCGTGTTGGTGCGAACCCTGGGTGGGTTTACGACGGCCAGCCTGCTCACCGCCGGCGTCTTTATGCTCCTCCCGGATGTCCAGCAATGGCGCAGCATACTATTATACGCGGTGCTCTTGTCCTTTAGTGCCAACCTGATCAGCCGCATCGTATTCATCAACCTGACAGACCTGGAACAGTTCAAAAGCCGGGTGCTGGTCTACGGCTCCGGCTCTGCCGCCGCTACGATCACCAGCGCCATGCGACGCAAAACGGATCGACAGGGGTTCACCATCGTAGGGTTTGTCAGGGTAGACGACGAAGATCCCAAAGTGTCCGGAGAACGGGTGATCAACCTGCGCCAACCACTGGCTGAGTACGCCAAACAGACCGAGATTGACCAGATTGTCGTTGCACTGGACAACAAACGCGACCAGACGCCCACCGATGAGTTGTTCAAATGTCGCCTGCAGGGCATTAAAGTCATGAACCTGGTGAACTTTTTTGAACGGGAAGCGGGCAAAATACTGGTGGACTTTGCCACCCCGGGGTGGATGACGCTCACCGAAGACCTGCGCAGCAGCGCGCCCAGCAGCATAACGAAGCGCAGTTTCGATATTTTTGCGAGCTTTATACTGCTGATGTCTACCTGGCCGATCATGCTACTGACAGCTCTGGCCATCTGGATGGAAGACGGTTTTAAAGCGCCGATCTTTTTTAGCCAGCAGCGAGTAGGTCTCAATGGCAAAGCCTTCCAGGTCCTCAAGTTCAGGAGCATGAGTATCGACGCCGAAGGGGATGGCAAAGCGCGTTGGGCCACCCTGAATGACAGCCGGGTCACCAAGGTGGGGGCGTTTATCCGCCGCACCCGTATCGACGAACTTCCGCAGATATTCAATGTACTGTCCGGGGAGATGGCGTTTATCGGCCCCCGCCCGGAGCGTCCCGAGTTCGTAAAGCAGTTGGCGGAACAAATCCCATACTACAACTCCCGCCATGCGGTAAAGCCCGGCATCACCGGCTGGGCACAACTGTGTTATCCCTATGGCGCATCGGAAAACGATGCCAGGCAGAAACTGCAATTTGATCTGTACTATGTGAAAAACCAGAGTTTGTTCCTCGATTTGATGGTCACACTCAGCACAGTCGAGGTCGTTCTATTCGGGAAAGGCGCCCGCTAGACTCGAACGAATAAAATACCCGACTGGCCCCTGGCACGGTGACCCAAATGTGTCAGGAAAATTTACACACTCCTGTTGTTGGCATCGGATTCTGACGCTAACATCCCGCAAGCGCTTGTAAAGTACCAACTACTAACCAAATAGGCGCGGATATTGCATATCAATTGCACTTTCTGTTTCGGCGGGCTAGAGGACTGTTTTTGTCATGGATGTGATACTGATCATCCTCGGACTATCGGGTTTGGGTGCCGTCGTGGTATCCACCTATGTGTTTACCGTGGCAGCCCGAACCTATGTCTCCGATGACCATGAGCAACTCAGGCGAAGTTCAGCCGACAAGCAACCTCGCGAACAGGTTGCACGCAAGCCCGGCGACCGGCGCAGCGGCAGGCCGGTAACATTTCCCCTTACCGTCAACAGTATCCTGATCGCCAACGACCGGCGTATCCTTCCCGACAGGCGGATGACAAACTGACGCCACTGCCCTGCTCGCAGCCCGCACTGGCCGGGTATTGCCGCGCCAGCATTGCACACCTTATCGAACTCATGCTATTTTCACTGCAAGTTATTGTTTTAGATAATAATCTATCCGTTTGTTTGAATGCCAACCTGACACACAGGCGAAACACCAGCGGTTAGTTCCACAGACCGGGATGTAACTAATGGCAACATTCGAAGCCGCTGTCGCGCCATACGCAGGCGGAGAGAGTTTCCCAGAACCATGACGATTGCCGGCAAAATCAATGCCCTGGTGATATCCATCGCGGTTGCCGCAGGCTGTATTCTCACTGCCATCGTGCTCCAGCTCGAATACTCCTCTGCCAAAGAGCGTCTCATCAAGCAATCTGTCAACCTTGTGCAAAGCCAACCGCAGTTGCAGGTTGCGATATACCTCGCAGATACCAGCGAGTTACAGGCAACGCTCCAGGACATCCTTGAGTCCTCAACCACGATCCTGTACGCCATTGCCCGCGACCAGAATGGACTTGAGCTAAACCGCATACAACAGCCCGACACGCTGGAGTACGAATCCACGCCATTTGACCTTATTCGCGGAAGTACCTCGGTGGTAGAGACGAGCCTGACACCGCGCCGCGGCAGCTTTTCCATGGCAGATACCACAAGTTCCTGGAATCTGCCTGGAGGCGACCTCGTCTGGGACCTGACGGTTCCAGTGCTATCGGTGCTAAACCCACTCCACCAGAATGTAGGGCGCGACGCGCTGGGGGCAGCGCTGGCAAGTGCGCGCTCGGCCAGCAGCCTGTATGTGGTCGGTTATGTGCAAATCGGGATCAGCCGCGCGCTGTTATTACAGCAAATACTTCCCACCATTCTGGCAGTGATGGGAATCGCAATGGTATTCATCCTCCTGTGCAGCATCTTCAGCAGGCATATGGCGCGCAGGATTACCGCACCCTTTTCCATGATCAAGCGGATGGCAGACGATATTTCGTCGGGCACCGCCGTGCAGCCTCGCGGGCTCGAAAGCAGCGGCGAGTTCAAGGAAGTCGTCCTCCTTCTCAACACCATCATCGAGGGGCTCAACACCTACAAGACCCGGATGGATGTCGATCACCAGCTGTTGAGCATGAAAGTGGAAGAGCGCACCTCACAATTATCCAAACGGAATGAGGAACTGAGTGAGGCTGTAAAGCAGGTCACCGAAACCAAGGACCGCCTGCGCAAACTGGCGTATTACGACAGCCTTACGGGGCTCCCCAACCGCCGGCTGTTTACCGAACAGTTGGACCTGCTGCTGCGGCTGGCAAAGCGCAACAAGGAAATGCTGGCACTGCTGTTTCTCGATCTGGACAATTTCAAGCGCATCAATGACTCGCTGGGACACAGCTCCGGGGATTTATTGCTGCGCGAGGTTGCAAAGCGGCTTGCCAGGTGTGTCCGGGGCAGCGACGTTATCGCGCACTACGTGGAGCCGAGCTCGCAAATCGATGTCTCACGACTCGGCGGAGATGAATTTACCGTTGTCCTCAATCAGCTCGATAGTGCCGATTCCGCGGGTATGGTCGCGCAGCGTCTGCTCGATATACTCGCGCAACCCATCAAGATCGAGGGACACGACCTTGTCGTGACCCCCAGTATCGGCATTGCCATCGCGCAGGCGGATACAGAGACAGTAGAGGATCTGCTCAAAGCAGCCGATACGGCCATGTACCACGCCAAGTCCACCGGCAAGAACAAGTATATGTTCTACCGGACCGACATGGATGCCGCCGGCGTGGAACGGCTCGAACTGGAAAACGAACTGCGCAAAGCGCTTGAAAACAAGGGCCTGTCACTACATTACCAGGTCCAGGTGGACACACTGACTGGCACGGTGACCGGCGCCGAGGCCCTGATGCGCTGGCCGCATGAGTCCCTGGGGATGGTGCCGCCCTTCAAGTTTATCCCCCTGGCGGAAGAAATGGGACTGATCGGCGCACTGGGCGAGTGGGGGCTGGAAGAGGCCTGCCGGCAGATGGTCGAGCTTCAGTCCCTGGGCCTGGAACTGCCAAAAATTTCTGTCAACGTCTCCGCGCTACAGTTCACGCAGAGCTTCATCACGCGTGTGTCCGACATTCTGGCGACTACCGGACTGCGCCCAAGGCGCCTGCAACTGGAACTGACCGAGGGCATTATGATGGATAACCATGAGGATACGGCACGCTCCCTTGCCGACCTCAAGGATCAGGGTGTGCAGCTATCCATTGATGATTTTGGTACAGGTTACTCCTCCCTGAGCTATCTCAGCCGATTCCCACTGGACGAACTGAAGATTGATCGCAGCTTCGTCATCGATTTTGACAAGAGCCAAAACGATGCGAGCCTGGTGATAGCCATCATCGCCATGGCGAGAAGCATGCGCTTACAACTGGTGGCCGAGGGTGTGGAAACGCAGGAGCAATACCACTTCCTGCGCAACAATGGCGCGAGTGTTATCCAGGGTTACCTGTTCAGCAAGCCCGTGCCGTTCGAGGAGTTGAAAACCCTGCTGGCGCCGGGCTATTTCAAGGAGCAGATTGCCCAGCTGAACGCTCGCTGACCCACCCCACACCGGCCTGCCCCGCCATTTACCGTCACTTCCGATCGATTGTTCCGCTACATGGGTAGTGCTGGGGTATACTGCGTCGCGATGAACAACGCCCAGCAAATCCTACAATCCGTTTTCGGTTACGAAGCCTTTCGAGGGCCGCAGGACGCCATTATCCAGACCGTCATCGCCGGCGGTGATGCACTGGTATTGATGCCTACCGGCGGGGGGAAGTCGCTTTGCTACCAGATTCCAGCCCTCGCCAGGCCCGGTTGCGGCATTGTCATCTCACCCCTGATCGCACTGATGCAGGACCAGGTCAGCGCGATGCGCCAGTTGGGCGTGCGGGCGAGTTATTTAAACTCGACGCTGGACGCAGAAGAAGCGCGCACAGTGGAGCGGGAACTACTCTCGGGCGAGCTTGACCTCCTCTATATTGCGCCCGAGCGACTGACGCAGGGTCGGTGCCTCTCCCTGTTGGAGCAGGCCAGCATCGCGCTGTTTGCGATTGACGAGGCACACTGCGTTTCGCAATGGGGTCACGATTTTCGCGCCGACTATTTGCAATTATCCCTGTTACACGAGCGCTTTCCGGCGGTTCCGCGTATCGCACTCACTGCGACGGCAGATGAGCGCACACGGGCCGAGATTATTCTGCGACTTGACCTGGCACAGGCCGAGCAATTTATTGCGGGGTTTGATCGTCCCAATATCCGCTACCGTATCGCACTCAAAACCAACCCAAGGGCGCAGCTACTGCGCTTCCTGAAGGACGAACATGCGAAGGACGCCGGCATCGTCTACTGCCTGTCGCGCAAAAAGACGGAAGAAATTTCGCTCTGGCTGCAGCAGCAGGGGTTCAATGCCCTGCCTTACCACGCGGGTCTACCTCCTGCACTGCGCGCGGATCACCAGGCCCGGTTCCTGCGCGAGGAAGGCGTCATCATCGTCGCGACCATTGCCTTCGGTATGGGCATAGACAAGCCGGATGTCCGATTTGTCGCCCATCTGGATATGCCTAAAACCATTGAGTCCTATTACCAGGAGACCGGACGCGCCGGGCGCGATGGGGAACCGGCAAACGCCTGGATGATCTACGGGCTGCAGGATGTGATCAAACTGCGCCAGATGATGGCCAACTCGGAGGGCAGCGAAGAACACAAGCGGGCGGAACAGCACCGATTGAATGCGATGCTGGGGCTGTGCGAGATCACCACGTGTCGCCGGGAGAGCCTGCTGAAATACTTTGGTGACACCCTGCCCCAACCCTGCGGGAACTGCGACACCTGCCTGGAACCCGTGGACACATGGGACGGCACAGAAGCCGCCCGCAAGGCCCTGAGCGCGGTCTATCGCACCGGCCAACGCTTTGGCGTCAACCACCTGATCGACGTTCTGCGCGGCGCGAGCAACGACAAGATCAAGCAATTTGACCACCAGCAACTGCCCACCTACGGCGTGGGCAAAGAACTGGACAATACGCAGTGGCGCTCCGTGTTCAGGCAATTGGTAGCGCGCGGCTATACGAGTGTGGATCTCGCACAATTTGGCGCCTTGCGACTGGAAGAACAATGCCGGCCGCTACTGCGCGGAGAGCAGGACATCCAGCTGCGCCGCGATGTCGGCGGCAACACGACCAGGCAGCAAACGAAATCCGTGCTCCCCGCCGATATCGATGTCGGGTTGTGGGAGGCCTTGCGCGAGTGCAGGCGCCTGTTGGCCGAAGAGCAGGGTGTGCCGCCCTATGTGATCTTTCATGATCGCAGCCTGAAGGAGATGTGTACGGTGCTGCCGCGAACGCCGGAGGAATTTTCGTATATCACTGGCGTGGGGGAGCGCAAACTGGACAAATACGGCGCTGCGTTCTTGCGCGCTATTAACGAATACCTTTAACGTAGTCGTAGCTGTATTTATCCACAAGTCGGCAATTAATCGTGCTTCAGTTTCTGCCCCGTCGGACAATGGATTGACCCACGCTTGCTAAGCGGGTAGTTTCAGTGCTTCATCATTTATGAGGCATCCCCGTGAGTAAAAAAATTCCCCGCTCCAACGACGACGATTACAGCCTGGATATCATTGCCCAGCGCCAGGCGTTTATCGAGCAGAACACCCCCGCAAAGCTGGATCACACAAAGCAGTTCTCGTTCGATCCGGCGGAGATGTCGGGCAATATCGAGAATCTGTTTGGGGTGGCGCAGGTGCCCATTGGCCTGGCAGGCCCGCTGTTGATCAACGGTGAGCACGCGAAGGGCGAATTCTATGTGCCGATGGCCACTGTCGAGGGTACCATGCTGGCCAGCTACAACCGGGGCATGCGCGTCATCCGGGAGAGCGGCGGCGTGATCACCACAGTCTCCGGCGATGCGATGCAACGGGCCCCCGTGTTTGTTTTTCCCAGCGCCAGGGAAGCGCGGGATTTCGGTCTCTGGCTGGACGAACACTTCGACCGCATCAAGGCAATTGCAGAGTCCACCACCTCAGTGGGCAAGCTGAATGAAATCGAGCACTACCACGCGCATAATATGGTCTTCACGCGTTTCGACTACAGCACTGGCGACGCCGCCGGCCAGAACATGACGAGCAAGGCCACCTTCTTTGCCTGCGAGTGGATTAACAAGGAGTTCAAGGGCATCTCCCACTACCTCCTGTCGGGTAATTTCGATACGGAGAAAAAGACCTCGTCCGTCAATATGCTCAAGGGGCGCGGCCGGCGCGTCACCGCCGAGATCACCATCCCCCGCGACGTGATGATCAAGAACCTGCGTATCTCTCCGCAACAGATGCATTATGGCCAGGGCATCAGCACCCTGAGTGCCTTCCTGTCCAGTTCCTCCAACAATGCCGCTCACCCCGCGAATGGGCTCGCTGCGCTCTACCTGGCGACCGGGCAGGATATCGCCAACATCGGCGAGTCCAACCAGTGCACCACGTATAACAAGGTAACGCGGGACGGGGATTACTATTTTTCCATTACCCTGCCGGCACTGATTCTGGCCACTTATGGCGGCGGCACCGCCCTGCCAACGCAACGCGAGTGCCTGCAGATTATGGACTGCTTCGGCCCGGGCAAAGTCATGAAGCTCGCAGAGATTGCCGCATCGCTGGCACTTGCAGGCGAACTTTCACTGGGGGCAGCGGCCAAGATCGACAAAGAGACTCGCACCAACGAGTGGGTGGATGCGCACGAGCGGCTCGGGCGCAATCGCTGAGCCCACAGCGCCGGATTCTTCTATGAGTCTTAAAATTTCCAGCCACGTCTCCATCCCGCTGTCGGAAATCCAGTTCCAGGCCATCCGCGCACAGGGCGCGGGCGGGCAGAATGTGAACAAGGTGTCCTCCGCCGTACACCTGCGCTTCGACATCGATGCGTCCTCGCTGCCTGAAGCCTATAGGGAAGGCCTGCGCAAACTCAGTGACCAGCGCATCACTGACGAGGGCATTATCGTCATCAAGGCACAGCGCTTTCGCAGCCAGGACAAGAATCGAGAGGACGCTCTCGACCGGTTGGCGGCTCTGGTCCGCGCGGCAGGCGCAACGCGAAAAAAAAGAAAGCCCACCAAACCCAGCCGCAGCAGCCAGCAAAAACGCATGGACAGCAAAACCAAGCACGGCCAGCTGAAATCCCAGCGGGGCCGTGTAAAACTATAAACAACCTGACCCAGGAGGAGCCACGATGCATCGTCGCGAATTATTAAAGGGCGCCGCCCTCAGCAGCCTGGTCGGAACACTCCTGGCGCCGAGCATAACGTTGGCTGCGCAGGACAGGGCCGACAGCGAGGCCGCAAAGGCGCTGGCGGAACTACAACAGGCGCTGGATGATCTCGAACTGGCATTCGCCAGCCCCGAGTGGAAACTTCGCACCCCCCAGGATTACGCCGAGGCCAGGCGAGTGATGTTGCACGCGCTGATGCACGGCCTGCAAAGCTGGCTGGAGGCAGACCCCGCCAGGCCGTTCTTTACCTCGTTTATCAACCAGCATAAAAAACTGCTGGGTGACAACCCGGATGCGCGCTATTACACCGCCGTGATTGACGACCAGCACAGCTACCGTATTCGCGGCAACCTGGCCGGCGCCACCTACACCAGTTTTACGATCGAGTTGGGCGCTGGAACGGATGGCGACGGCATCGGCTCGACACTCAACGACACGCAGTTCACAGCGGATGCCAATGGTGACTACGAGATTATCCTGAGCGCAGAAAAAGCGGAGGGGAACTGGTTGCCGATGACCAAAGGCGCTTCCAGCATCACCACACGCCATTACTACGAGCGCGAACAGCCGATCAACAACGACCGGCTGCACCATATACCCATCGACATCAAAAACCTTGAGCAGGTACCTCCGAGACGCACCCCCAACGATAGCGATATCGCCGCCGGCATTCGTCGCGTCACCACGTTTGTGAAGGGCAATGTTATTACCATGACCAACGAAAACAGCCCATCCTGGGTATCGCGGGTGCCGAACCAGTTTGTCCCGCCGAAAAAAGACGATAGTCACGAGGCGATTACCTACGCCGCCCGCGACAACGTCTACAGCATGGCACCTTTTGTTCTCGGCCCGGACCAGGCGCTGCTGATTCGGGGCCGCTTCCCCGAGTGTCGTTTTTCAAACGTGGTGCTGTTCAACCGCTTTCTGCAGACGCTGGATTATGAGGAGCGCAGCGTTTCACTGAACCGGGCGCAAACCGTGCTGGATGCAGAGGGTAACTTCGAAATGATCCTGGCACACCGCGACCCCGGTCGCCCCAACTGGCTGGACACCGAGGGTCGCCCCTACGGCATCATGTTCTGGCGGTTTCAGTTACCGGAAGGGGACATCCCGCCACTGGAAACCGAGGTGATCACGCTGTCCTGATCCGCCTACTGCGGAGCGCAGGCCTCCCCGCGCGTGTCGATGAGCCACGTCAGGGCGTTTTCCAGCAGGAGGCGAATCTGCGGCTGCTCGAAGGCTTCCGCCCTGTGTCCCATCGCCGCGTAGATGCTTTTGCCAGCGCCAATACAATTGGTCCAGACAACGGGGTGATCACCCATACTCAGGTCTGTTTTCGTTCCCATGAAGTCCGCCACGGGCACATAGGAGTTTTCATCCAGCGTCGCGAGCACTTTAAAACCCTCAACGCGCGGGCTTTTCTCCCAGGAATACCATTCCTCCTCGTGCTGCCAGACATTCGGCAAGCCCTGTAGGGCTGGATGGTCGTGATTTTCCAGCACCACTGTAGCCGTCTGGAATTGTGGGCCCATGATATGGGCTGTGAACGTCGCCCCGATCAAATTGTCGCGATACCACTGCCAATCCAGGTGTGAGGAATCGCCTGCCGCATGAATGCCGAGCCACCCGCCACCGGCGGTTAGCCAGGACTGGAAAGCGCTCTCCTGCTCGTCACTGAGCATATCGCCCGACGCGTTGAGAAACACCACCACATCGAACCGCGCCAGGTCCCGCTCATTAAATACCGCGCCGTTTTCCGTGTGGAACATCCCCCACTTATGCGTGCTTGCGATCGACTCCAGTGCTTTTGCGCCACCGGCGATACCCTCGACATGGCGAAAGCCATTCGTCTTGGAAAACACCAGAACCGCCGGAGTGGCGAGGCTCGCAGGAATCGCCGGTGCCACGGTATCGTGGCTCGTGTTGGGGAACACCAGATTCCAGGCGCCGATTTTCCAGATGGCTGCCAGTGACAACGCGACCCCGATAACACCCAGGAACAGCAGCATTCTAAGGATTTTGGACAACAAGCTTCTTGGTCTGGCCATAGCGTACTACTCCGCTGGTCACTCACGCTCGACAAAGCATTTTGCCGCGAGCGCCTATTTTGCACTGTCTCGCCGGAATTGGCTATTTGGCCCCGTCGAACCAGTCCTCGAATCCCAACTTGGTCGACGGCCCGATATGCATCTGTTCCAGCACGCCGTGGCCCACTTTGTCGCCACAAGTCGCTTTGACAATTTGCTGGATATGGAGGTTTTCCAGCGCCAGCGGGTCGAGATCGCTGTCCTTCCAGCTTTCGCCCGCGATAGCGAGTTCACCCTGCCATTTCCCGTGGCCCCACTGCGGGTGCTGGTATCCCAGGCCCTTCATGCGGTGTACCAGAACCGGCTCCAGGTGGACCTCCATACTCTCGCCAGAGCGGTCATGCATCGTAACGATGGCCGAGCTGGCACGCCGCGTGCCCGGAATCATTGTCAGTTTGTGTTCCACCTCGCCCTTCCACACCCGGGCGCTGGGATCGACCGTACCTGGAATATCATCAACACTGGGATAATGAGGCAGAAAGACCTGATCCGTGTGCCACTGCCGACCGGCTTCGTCTTCAAACCAACCGGCGAGGCTGCACTCATCCTCCCAGTTGATCGGCATCCAGTTAAAATGCACCGCCTGGTATTCGGCCAGTGGCGCGCCGCCTGTATAGGCATCACCGACCGGGCGAATCCCCCATGAGCGATCCTTCAGGCCATAGGTGGTTCGTCCGTCGACCTTTACTTCCTTGCCGTCATAGCGTATCCAGCCGGCCCAGAAGCCAAACTGATCCAGCCGGGTGGCGTCCATCACAATATGCCGTTCGTTGCGCAGCGTCTGGCGACCCTCTTCAATGCAGGCGGTGCGGGGAGTGAACACGAGATCGCACTCGATACCTGTCTCATTGGGCGCTATCACCACGCGATGGCGCCCCATGGGCTCCAGAATCTGCAAGGCGAAAGGCCCCACCGTTGTATCCGTAGGCTCATGCGGCGCACGGCGAGAACCGTGGAACGCGTACTGGTGTCCGTCGATGGCGAGGCTCAGGCTGCAATCCAGGATGCCGAGATTGGCATAGCGGCACATCGCCACGCCGAAATAGAAACTGCCGTCCTGGGCGTGACCGTTATACCAGTAGCGATCATAGAAAAACCGATCGCTGGATGCGGTGTGAAAGACCGGTTCAGCGGTCTGGTGAATCGGGTAATCATCAAACTTGGATAGCATGGCAGGAACACTCCCGAATGTTATGGCAGGCCAGCATGAACTACATTTCCCTCGTCAACAAGCCGCGAGGGGAATCACCGTGCCCGCGTATACTAATTCAAACCCCGCGGTATCGCTGCCACGCTTTAACGGGGGATACCGTGTGGCAATGGACTTTTCCGGCGCCCTGCTCTACCGTCAGGCATTTCCCCGGTGTGAGGCGCTTCCCATGTCCCAGGCCCTGTTAGGCCTTCCCGGTATCATCCTGCTCGCCTGGCTGAGCAGCAGCAATCGTCGCCAGTTTCCGCTGCGACTGGTCATTGCCGGCCTGCTTGCACAGTTTGTGCTGGCCGCACTGTTCCTTAAAGTGCCCCTGCTGCAGGATGCCCTCCTACTGGTAAATCGACTGGTACTGACGCTGGAAGCGGCTACCGGACAAGGCACGGCGATGGTGTTTGGTTTCCTCGGCGGGGCACCGGCCCCTTTTGAAATTACCGGGCCGCAGCACAGCTTCGTACTGGCTTTTCGCGCGCTGCCAATTGTGATCGTGTTCGCCGCGCTCAGCGCATTGCTTTGGCACTGGCGGATAATCCCGGTGGCCATTGCGGGGCTGGCGCGCCTGCTGCGGCATTCCATGGGACTTGGGGGTGCGGTCAGCATGGGCGGTGCCAGCTCAATATTCGTGGGAATGGTGGAGTCTCCCCTGCTGATCAGGCCGCATCTGCAAACCCTGTCCAACAGCGAGCTCTTCATGCTGATGAGTTGTGGCATGGCCACGGTGGCCGGCACGGTAATGGGGCTGTACGCGGGCATTCTCGCCAACACACTGCCCACGGCACTCAGCCACATTCTGGTGGCCTCGCTAATCAGCGCACCCGCTGCGATCATGCTCGCGGCCGTTATGCTCCCCCCTGGCGAGGGCAATCACGACGCGCCGATCAATATGCAGTCACATTACAGCGGCAGCATGGATGCATTGGTCAGCGGCACCGGCGAGGGACTGCGCCTGCTGGCCAATATTATTGGTATGCTGATTGTGTTTGTCGCTCTCGTGTACCTGGCCGATGCCCTGCTAGGCCTGATCCCCACGGGTGGCGCACCGCTGACACTGGTCGGGCTATTCGGACAGTTGCTGACACCGCTGGCCTGGCTGATAGGCATCCCCTGGGCCGAGGCAAACACAGCCGGTGAATTGATTGCCACCAAGGTATTTATCAATGAACTGGTCGCCTACCTGGACCTGGCGGCACTGGAATCGGGTGTACTCAGCGCACACAGCCGGCTGATCATGACCTACGCATTATGCGGTTTCGCGAACTTCGGCAGCCTCGGCATCATGATTGGCGGACTGACGGCGATGTGCCCGGAACGCACGGCCGATATCCTGCGCCTGGCACCGCGCGCGATCTGGTCGGGGTTACTGGCCACCTGCATGACCGGCTGTATCGTCGGCCTGATCCTGTAAAAAGAGGCACTGCGTCAAAGACCCGCCTGGCGACCGCGCATCGACCATTGCCACGCTGCGCCTAAAAAAATGAGTTGTCGATGCCCGGGCATTTGCTACCCTGTTTATCCACCCGCGAGAGGCCGACAAGACCTATGTCCAGGAAATACAACATCCACCCTGACTTCGCCAGGTTTCCTGTATTCACATTCAGGTTCAGCACACCCATCGTGTGGCTGATGAACCTGCTGATCAGGGTGACGCGCTGGCTGGCCGGACGCTCATTCAACCTTGAGATTACAACCCATACGCTCCTCAGTGCCGACGACAGTCGCTTCAATGTATTCGTGATGACACCCCACGGCCTCGACAAGCCTGCTCCCGCGCTACTGTATTACCACGGCGGCGGGTTTGCGTTGACCTATGCAAGCAATCATCTCGAAAGCTGCGCGCGCTATGCCAATGAAGCGCGCTGCGTGGTCGTCTTTGTCGATTATCGGCTTGCCCCCCGGCACCCTTTCCCCTGCGCCTTTGACGACTGCTACGCAGCACTTGAGTGGGTTGTGCGAGAGAGCGGCAAGCTCGGTATCGACCCCTCGCGGATTGCTGTAGGTGGCGACAGTGCAGGGGGCGCGCTGGCAGCCGGCGTGGCGCAGAAGGCGCGGGACGAGCAGCTTGTTTCGCTCTGCGCGCAACTTCTGGTTTACCCCGTACTGGACAACAGCTGCACAACGGCCTCCGCGACAGAGTTTGTCGACGTACCGCTGTGGAATGCAATCTCCAATCGTCGCATGTGGGAGATGTACCTCAGTGGCGACCGCCACGGGGAAACGCCGCCCTACGCGGCGCCGGGACACGGCCAGTTGCAGAACCTTCCCCCGAGCTATGTGGAGACCGCAGAATTTGATCCACTGAGGGATGAGGGCCTGAATTACATCGCCGCATTACAGGCGGAGAATATCGAGGTTACCGTCAACGAAACCCGGCAAACCATCCACGGCTACGATGGCAATGCCAAAAGCAGTATCTCCCAGCGATCAATGCAGGAGCGCATTCAGTTCCTTCGGGAAGCCTTCACGCGCGGTATGGAGTAGTCATTGCAGTTCAGATAGTCGGTGTCGATATCACCAGGTCATCGATATTAAGCTCTGCCCCGTCGATACCATAGCCAGTGACATCGCTGGCACTCGCGAATTGTGAGGCACTGACCTGCGGGGGGTAGACAACGCTGAAACGCACCGCCCGCACGTTGCTCGCCTGGTAAAACTGGGGCGTGGCGGCGCTCTGTGCAGACACCGCACCGATACCCGCCGGGTTGAGAACGACGATATGGAGTGTATTCGTCCCACCCTCCGAGCGGGTGAAACTCTGGATCTGCAGGTGCTCATTGTTACTGGCCGAGACTCCCCGTGGCCATTGCGCCGGTGGCAGGCCATCGACAGCGCTGGTGGGGTATTCGAAGCGAAATTCGATAGCACCTAACAGGTTTTGCTCGGTAAATACCACCTGGGGATCACTGAGTACATATTTGACCTGCGCTGCGGGGCGTAAAACACTCAGCGCGTGCAGATTGCCAAAAGACATGATGGGATTGATCGATCCCACTCCCGGCAGTATTTCCACCGATCGGGTCATTGCCGAAGCCAGCCCCTGGATCTCGAGTGTAGCGGTACCCTGTGCCAGATTCGTCGCCAGACCCGAGTTGGGGTCTACCAGGTCAACAGCCGCAAACCAGAAGCCACTGTAGCCATCTTCTCCCAGTATCGTGATGTGGTTCAGCTCGCTGGTCTTGTCCACATTGAGTGGAAACACCTCCCTGACGGTCACCGCTGCCTGGACGCTGCCGGCATCGGTCACCGTAGCGGTCAGGGCGGCGGTGGAAAGGTTCACATGCCCCAGTTCCTCATGCGAACCCAGGGAGATAAGAATCGTGCCGCCATTCTGCACAATCTTGTTCATGGCCTGATTGTCGCTGCACGCAACAAGCCACTGGGAGGCTATGAGAAGCAGGAACAGCAAGCGGATCGTTTTCATCTGGCCTCCTGACATCGCTGTCGGGCATCTGTTTTATGGCTGACTCACTCAGAAAAACCCAAGTGGGCTGGTATCATAACTCACCAGCAGGTTCTTGGTCTGCTGGTAATGTTCCAGCGCCATCTTGTGGGTTTCACGGCCGATACCCGATTTTTTATAGCCGCCAAACGCCGCGTGTGCCGGATAGGCGTGGTAGCAGTTCATCCACACCCGTCCCGCCTGGATACCGCGGCCCATGCGAAACGCCCGGTTGGTGTCGCGTGTCCAGACACCCGCTCCGAGGCCGTACTCCGTGGCGTTGGCAATGGCCAGCGCCTCCGCTTCATCCCTGAACGTCGTCACGCCGAGTGTCGGCCCGAAGATCTCCTCCTGGAAGACACGCATATCGTTGGTACCCTGCAATAGCGTGGGCTGCACGTAAAAACCACCGGCGATATCGCTGCCTACGACAGCCTTGTCACCGCCCAGTAAAAATGTTGCTCCGTCTGACCGCGCGATATCCATATAGCCCATAATCTTATCGAACTGCTCGCGCGACACCTGCGCACCCACCATCGTCTCGGTATCGAGTGGATTGCCCTGCTTGATCTGCTGTGCGCGCGCCAGTACGCGTTCGATAAAATCATCGTATATGCTCTCCTGCACCAGCGCCCGCGAGGGGCAGGTACAGACTTCGCCCTGGTTGAAAAACCCGAGCAGCAGGCCCTCAATACATTTGCTGACGAATTCGTCCTCCTGCGCCATCACGTCCTCAAAGTAGATATTGGGCGACTTGCCGCCTAACTCCACTGTCGACGGAATGAGCGATTTGGCAGCATTGGCGAGGATCAGGTGGCCCACCGCCGTGGAACCGGTAAAAGCGATTTTCGCTATGCGTTTGGAACTCGCCAGCGCCTGGCCGATCTCCTCGCCATAGCCATTGAGGATATTGACCACACCCGGTGGCAGCAGATCGGCGATCATTTCCATCAGCACCAGGATAGAGACGGGTGTCTGCTCTGCTGGCTTCAGGACCACACAGTTTCCCGCTGCCAGGGCAGGCGCCAGTTTCCAGCCCGCCATCAACAAGGGGAAGTTCCAGGGAATGATCTGCCCCACCACACCCAGGGGTTCATGGAAATGGTAGCTGACCGTGTTGCCATCGATATCACTGGCACTGCCCTCCTGTGCGCGCAGGCAACCGGCAAAATACCGGAAGTGATCCACCAGCAGCGGAATATCGGCATTCAGCGTTTCACGTATACCCTTGCCGTTTTCCCAGGTCTCAACATAAGCCAGCGTCTCCAGGTTGGCCTCTATACGATCGGCGATTTTCAACAGCGTGTTGGAGCGCTCCGCCACCGCCGTTTTACCCCAGGCAGGGGCGGCGCCATGGGCCGCATCCAGCGCCCTGTTTAAATCGGCCGGGGTGGATCGGGCCACTTCACAAATTGTGGCGCCGGTGACCGGGGTGATGTTCTCGAAGTACTTCCCCTCAAGCGGTGCGACCCACTCGCCCCCGATAAAGTTGTCGTACTTGTCGCGAAAGTTAAAAAGGGCGTCTTTCGACCCGGGCATGGCATACAGCATTGGCAAATCCTCTGGGGCAGGTTGTCTTCGACTTTCAATATAGTTCAATCTGCTGCAAATAGTAGGGAGAACCGCGAATGTAGACAAGTGCAGGACCAGCAACGTATCAAAAAGGCGGGAGCAAACAAGTTCATAAGCCCCCCTTTTTTGATACTCTGTGGCCAACTGCGGGGCAGGCCGGCCCCCCGCCAACACCCCCGAGCTGCCCTCAACCTGGAAGCGACAGTGAAACGGTTTGTCACATTTATCGCGCTGCTTGTCGTTCTCGTCACGGTTTCGGCGGCGATCTGGCAACAGTTGCGGCAATGGCAGACTGACAGCGACACACGGGAGGCCGCACTTGCCACACAGGGAAAGTTACCCGCCGGGGTAACACCTACCCATTACACGCTATCACTGCGTATCGACCCGGACCAGAGTCACTTCAGCGGCAGCGTTCAAATTGATGTTGATATCCTCAGGCAGGTCGACGCGATCTGGCTTCACGGCAGGGACATTCGCGCGCAGTCCGCGCTACTTGAACACAGCGACGGCACTGTCAGCACTCTGGACTACAAGGAGATGGGACACTCGGGGGTTGTGCGCCTGTCCGGTACCGGCCCCATTTCGCCACAGCACGCCCGCATCAACATCCGTTTTGCGGCTCCCTTCAGCAGGAAACTGGAGGGGCTCTACACGGTTGAAGATCAGGGCAGGAACTATGCATTTACCCAGTTCGAGCCAATTCTTGCCCGGCAGGCGTTCCCACTGTTTGACGAACCCCGCTTCAAAGTACCCTACGATATCAGCCTGGAGGTCCGACAGGATCACAATGCCTTCGGGAATACCCGAATCGAAAAAGAAGAAATGATCGAGGGAGGTTTCAAGCGGCTGGCGCTGGCGACTACGCCGCCACTCCCCAGCTACCTCCTGGCATTTGCAGTGGGCCCACTGGATGTAGTCGAGCATGCAGACATTCCACCCAACGCTATCCGTGACTATCCGATTCCGCTGCGAGGTATCGCAGCGCAGGGGAAAGGCCGCTACCTCAACTACATACTTGAGCAATCCGCCTCACTACTCACCACGCTCGAGGAATATTTCGACATACCCTATCCGTACGCCAAACTGGACATCGTCGCGGTACCGGACTTCACCTGGGGCGCGATGGAAAACGCCGGCCTGTTAACTTACAGGGAATCATTGATACTGCTTGATGCAAACCCCTCGGCCAGCCAGCTGAGGCACCTGGCCACCGTACACGCGCATGAACTCGCCCACCAGTGGTTTGGCAATCTTGTCACTATGCCCTGGTGGGACGATACCTGGCTCAACGAATCGTTTGCCACGTGGATGGCGTCAAACGCGGTGCGACGCTGGAATCCCGCCCTGGAAGTCGATCGCGAAATCCTGCAACGCGGACAATGGGCAATGGAGGACGATATCTATACAGACTCTCGCAGTGTCGGGGAGCCCGTAGAGAACAACGATGATCTCGTCAACGCGTTCGACGGCAATACCTACTATAAGGGCAGTGCAGTGTTGCAAATGCTGGAGAGCATCATGACACCGGAGGTGTTTCGCCGTGCGATTCAACAGCACCTGCGAAAGCACGCCTGGGGCAACGCGACCGCAGAAGATTTGCTACAGGCGCTGGCAGAAACCGCTGATAGCCAGCAAGTGGCAGAGATCGCCAGATCCTACATCAACCAGCCCGGCGTACCCCTGGTCTCGCTGGACTGGCAGTGCCGCGACCACGAACTGCGTATCCAGGTGCAACAGCAACGCTACCTGCCTGTGGGCTCCCCTGTGAAGGCGGATCAAACGTGGACAATACCAGTCTGCCTGACGCTGGTAACCGCGGGACATTCAACACATATCTGCAAAACCATGAACGAGCGTCAAGAGCACTACACTCGCACTGTAGAGCAGTGCCCGGATACGATCATGCCCAACCACCACGGGGATGGATACTACCGCTGGAACCTCACCGGAGAAAAGTGGCAGGCGCTTATCGAGCACCTGGATGCATTGAGTGCAGCCGAAAAATTATCGGTAGCCAACAATCTCGCGGCAGAATACCGGGCTGCTCGCATCGATACCCCGTTCTATCTACACGCGATTGCAGCGATTATGGCGCAACCGGAGTGGGATGTTAGTACCGAACCTGCCGTGCAAATCCAGCAAATATGGGACACGGTAGCGAATGAGGAGCAGCAGGCTCAACTCGCCGATTTCGTGTATCGGCAGTACAAGCCCCTGCTGGACGAGTTGGGACTGGCCCCCGACAAGCAGGCCGATAGAGAAAAGCCGGTAGCAACGCAATTGTTGCGTGAGCGCGTTCTGAATCTGGTGGCAATCACACTGGAACAGCCGGCGTTACTGGCAATCCTCGCAGAACGCGGCAAAGCACTGATTGGCTATGGTGAGGACACGGGCTTCAATCCGGAGGCGATAGACCGTCACCTGTACGCCACCACAATGGCCAGTGCGGTGATCAATGAGGGCGGCTCCTACTTTGATGCGCTGACCGAAACCATCCTCGCTTCCGGCGATGCCAGTTTCCGTGAAGATGCGATCTGGGCGCTGGGTCAAACCTCCGACCCCGGGTTGAGCGAACGCGTGCTCGATTTGCGCTGGATGATTATCCTCAGGCTAAACGAAGCACTGATGCTGTTTGAATCCCATACCGAAAAAATGAAAAACAGACAGCGCGCTTTCGACTGGTTTAAGACGTACTACGCGGCCATTGCGCTGGCGATGCCCACGGCTTACCTGGCCGACAGCCCGTCATTGCCCGGAGCGTTGTGCAGCCGGGAGGCCTATGCGGATGCTCAAGCATTCTTTAGTCCCAGGGCTCCTAAGGTCGAGGGAATGCAAAGGGCCTTGCTACAGAACTTGGAGAAGATCCACCTCTGCAATGCGCTGGTTGAAGCGCAGCGAACAGACAGCTGGACACTTCCCTGAAGTCGGAGTCTTCAAAGCCCGACCGCAACCTCCAGCAGCTGTTCGTGACTGCGCAGCTGCGCCTCCTCTGCAATACCGGGTACACCCGCCCGCACGATCAGGTGGCTTAAGCTTAACCGGTCAACGTATTCAGCCAGCTTGTCGCGTGCATAGTGTCGATCACCCACGATCGCCCAATCGTCCACTCCAATATCCTTTTTCTGCATCGCCGCCGGAACCCCTTTGGCGAGCGCATTCCGCACCCGCCTACCCTCTCCCTCGTCATTAGTAACGTACACCGTGCGCATGATCGGAATCGTCGAGACCTCCTCCAGCCCGGCAGCGGCCACTTCGAGATGGTAGCGCTGATAATTGCCTTCCAGGACAGCGAGAGGTTCTATCGGTGATGCGAGATACGGCAAACCCAGGCCGGCAACCTGTTGCAGTGCCAGCGGCCCGATCGCAGCCACCCAGAGCGGCGGCGACGGGCGCTGCAATGGCAGGGGCGCGAGGCGGATCAGTTGGCCATTCTCATTTTCACCCAGAGCCTCGCCACGCCAGGCGCGTCGCATGATATCGAGGTTGGCCTGAAAGAGTTTACGCTTGTCGCCTACCGCCACATCAAACGCCTTGAACATCGCACCGGATAGCCCGCGCCCGAGGCCAAGGATTAAGCGTCCCTCGCACAACTGGTCCAGCACCGCCACCTCCTCGGCAGCCAGCAGGGGATTGCGGATGGGCAACAGGTAAGAAGTACACCCCAGGCGGATGTTCTGTGTTCGTCCGGAAATGGCGGCCAACAGCATCAGTGGCGAGGGAATAGCAGCGGTGGACCCGAAATGATTCTCCGGCAACCAGAAGGAGTGAAAGCCCAGCGCCTGCGCTTTTTCAGCCTGTGCACACAACGTGTCCGCCGCGCCGAGCGCATCCCATGACCAGGCGGTAGTGCCAACCTTCAGCGCGTTTGGCATACCGGTTTCACTGCCGATGGGAGTAGCGAGTCGCTAATGCAGCAAGCAACACGGCGCAGACTCAACTGACTTTGACCACGAGTTTCCCGAAGTTCTCACCCGAAAACAGGCCAAGAAATGCGTCCGGCGCGTTCTCCAGCCCGTCGACGACATCCTCGCGATACTTGATCTTCCCCTGTGCTATCCATCGGCTCATATCCTCGATGAACGCCGGATATCGCGAACGGTAATTACCGACGATGAAGCCCTGCATTTTCAAACTGCGCTGCAGGATGAGTCCCTGCAGCAGGCTCATGCGGTCGGGTCCCGACGGCAACTCCGTCTGGTTGTAGTGGGAGATCAGGCCGCAAATGGGCACGCGTGCAAAATTGTTCAGCAGCGGCATCACCGCCTCCCAGGAACTGCCGCCCACGTTTTCAAAGTACACATCGACGCCATCCGGACAGGCCGCAGCCAGTTGGGTCGCCATATCCTCATCGTAGTGACTGATGCAGGCGTCGTAGCCCAGTTCCTCCACCGCATACGCACATTTCTCCTTCGCGCCTGCAATTCCCACCACCCTGCAGCCCTTGAGCCTGGCGATCTGCCCTACTACGGAACCCACAGCGCCGGTGGCGGCCGCCAGGACTACCGTATCACCCTCGCGCGGCTCACCAATATCCAGCAAACCCACGTACGCGGTTAACCCCGGCATACCCAGCACACCCAGCGCGTAGGAGGACGGCGTTATCCGCGGGTCCAGTTTCATGAGATCGCCGCCGTCTGACGTCGCATAGTCCTGCCACCCGGCGTAGGCGGCAACCAGGTCACCTTCCGCAAAACCGGGGTTGCGGGATGCGATCACCTCGCTGACCGTACCGCCCACCATCACATCACCGAGTTCCACCCTGTCGGCGTAACTCTTACCGGGATTCATGCGACCGCGCATATACGGGTCCAGTGACAGGAAGCGGGTCTGCAGCAACACCTCCCCTTCTTCGGGCTGTGGAACGGGTGTCGTTTCAAGGCGAAAATTAGCGACAGTGGGTTTGCCCTCTGGCCTGGAGGCCAGCACGATACGACGGTTGGTAGGGTCGGTTGCCGCCTGCGCCGGACTGATTGCCAACGCGCTCAGCGCGGTGAGTGAAGCCAGTGTAAATTCCCGTCGGTTCAGGTTCATAGGAAGCCTCTATGGAGAATGGGTTCAACAGAGTTCCCCAACCATAGCTCAGTCAGCGCGCACTGTCTCGGCTTACGCTAAGCACAATAACGACGGCCAGCCGTCCGTGGGTCGCCAAATTTGAACCGATTAGGCCATTTGGCACCGCCGGCTAACCGATCTGTCCAGAAGTTGAGTACACTGTAAGTAATGACTCGTGGGAGGCAATGAACATGTACGACCTGGTAATTCGAAACGCAACCATAGTGGATGGCACCGGCAAACCCGCTTTTTCAGGTGACCTGGCCGTCAGCAACGGGAAAATAGCTGCCATCGGAGCGATCAGTGCTGCCGGCAGGAAAGAAATAGATGCCCAGGGCAAATTACTCACGCCCGGCTGGGTAGACGTGCATTCCCACATGGACGGTCAGGCGACATGGGATCCGCTGTGCAGCCCCGCCGCCAATCACGGTATCACCACACTGGTCATGGGGAATTGTGGCATCGGTTTCGCACCCTGCGAGCCCAATGCCGAGGCACAGGCCCGACTGATCACGGTTGTCGAAGATGTGGAGGATATCCCCGGTGCAGCACTGCATGAAGGGGTTAAGTGGGACTGGGAGAGCTTTCCGGAATATCTCGACGCCGTGGAAAAGTTCCCGCGCGCCATCGATGTCGGCGCGCAGGTGCCCCACTGCGCGGTGCGCACGTACGTCATGGGTGAACGCGGTGCCAACAATGAAAAGGCCACCGCCGAGGATGTGGCCGCCATGGCCGCTATCGTCAGGGAGGGCATAGAGCGTGGCGCACTGGGTTTCACCACCTCTCGCACCGAGTTGCATACCACAGGGGGTGACCAGGCCATGCCGGGGACCTACGCCGACGAGGCCGAGTTGCTGGGTATAGGCAGGGCCATTGGCGAACTGGGCGGCAAGGGGATCTTCGGGCTGGTCTCGGATTTCCACAACTGGGAACAGGAAATGGACTGGATGAAACGCCTGTCCATAGAGAACAACTGCCAGATCAACTTCGTCCTGTTTTTCCGCGAGGAAGCTGACTGGGATCGCGTATTGAAGCAACTCGACTACTGCCGCAAGGCGAAGGCCGAGGGCGCACAGCTTATCCCCCATGTTGGCGCACGCCCGGTGAATATCCTGCTGAGCTGGGATGGCACGATCAACCCGTTCAGTTTTCACGCCAACTACGGCCCGCTCTCGATTATGACCCACGAACAGCGACTCGCCGAGTTGAAAAAACCGGAGGTTCGCGCGGCCATACTGGCCGAGGATCTGCCGCTGATGGGCGACCCCTTCATGGACACTATTATTGGCGGCTATGACAAGCTTTACCCGCTGGGCACACCGCCCAACTATGAGCCCGGGCCCGAGGACAGCATCGCCGCCAGAGCGGCCAAAGCGGGCGTTTCCGCACAGGAGTACTGCTACGACCTGATGATGCAGGACGACGGCAAAACCGTCGTCTACTTCCCCTGCTTTGGCTACGGCTCCAACGATCTCACGCGCCAGGTGGCACTGCTGGAGGACGACAGCACGGTACTCTCCCTGGCTGATACCGGCGCCCACTGCGGCGTGTTATGCGACGCCAGTGTGCCCACGCAGATGCTCAGCTATTACGTGCGCGATCGCGAACGCGGCCATCGGCTCAAACTGGAGGACGTGGTCAAAATGCAAACGCACGATACCGCGCGCTGCGTTGGGCTTGAGGATCGCGGCACGCTTGAAGTCGGGATGAAGGCGGACCTCAACCTCATCGACTTTGAAGAATTACAACTGGGTGCGCCAGAAATTATTTTCGATCTGCCTGCCGGTGGGCGACGCATGTTCCAGGATGCTCGCGGCTACCTCGCCACTATCGTTAGCGGCGAGGTCATTATGGAAAATGGCAAACACACCGGAGCAGTGCCCGGCAAACTGATTCGAGGCGCACAGGCCGCACCGCGGGCGGCCTGATCAAAAGACGAACCGGTACG
>JAGRIK010000158.1 GCA_020443325.1 Halioglobus sp. | reverse complement strand
CTGGTACGACGCCGATGGCAAGTTTTATGTGGGCGAGAGTGAAGAAGCCGTGCGCAGCGAGCACGGACTGGGTGACGAGGTGGTACTGCGCCAGGACGAGGATGTACTGGACACCTGGTTCTCATCCGCGCTGTGGACGTTCTCCACGCTCGGCTGGCCAGAGGAGACGGAGGAACTGGCACTCTTTCACCCGAGTTCGGTGCTGGTTACCGGCTTCGATATTATCTTCTTCTGGGTCGCGCGCATGATCATGATGACCCTGCATTTTCGCAAGGAGGTTCCGTTTCACACCGTGTATGTACACGGCCTCGTACGCGATGGCGAGGGGCAGAAAATGTCCAAGTCCAAGGGCAATGTGATCGACCCCATCGACCTGATCGACGGCATCACGCTGGACGATCTGCTGGAGAAAAGAACCACCGGCCTGATGCAGCCCCAGCTGGCATCCAAGATTGAGAAAGCTACCCGCCGGCAGTTCCCCGACGGTATCGCGCCCTACGGCACCGATGCATTGCGCTTTACCTACTTTTCCCTGGCATCCACGGGCCGGGATATCAAGTTCGATATCGGGCGCATCGAGGGCTACCGGAATTTTTGCAACAAGATCTGGAACGCCGCGCGCTATGTGCTCCTGAACTGCGAAAATGAAGACTGCGGTATCGAGAGCGACGCCGACGTGGAATTGAGCCTCGCCGACCGCTGGATTACCGGCCGGGTGCAGGAGACCGCCGCAGAAGTGGCGCGCGCAATCGACCACTACCGGTTCGACATGGCCAGTTCCGCGTTGTATGAGTTCATCTGGAATGAGTATTGCGACTGGTACCTGGAGCTCTCCAAGCCGGTGCTCTGGGATGAGGAGGCGTCTGCGCAATCCAAGCGCGGCACACGCCAGACCCTGATTCGCGTGCTGGAGACCTGGTTGCGCCTGCTGCACCCGATGATGCCCTTCATCACCGAGGAAATCTGGCAGACCGTCGGGCCACTGGCTGGAAAATCGGGCCCCACCATCATGCTGCAACCCTATCCCCAGGCTGTTGATGCCGAGATCGACAGTCTCGCCAGCGCGGACATCGAATGGCTCAAAGCCGTCATAGTGGGTATCCGGAATATTCGTGGGGAAATGAACATCCCGCCCGGTAAAGCGCTCACCGTGCTGCTGCGCAACGGCGATGCCGAGGATCGACGGCGACTGTCACAGAACTCGCAATACCTCAGAAAGCTGGCTAAACTGGCCGACATCAGTTGGATACCCGACAACACAGAAGCACCGATGGCCGCGACAGCGCTGGCAGGTGAGCTTGAAATTCTTGTGCCCATTGCGGGGCTCATTGACAAGGATGCTGAGATCTCCCGTCTCGACAGGGAAATCGGCAAGCTTGAGAACGACCTGGCGCGCCTGCGGGGGAAATTGAATAACGCAGCCTTCGTCGACAAAGCTCCGGCCGCCGTCGTCGACAAGGAGCGGGAGAAACTGCACGCACAAGAGCAGGCCCTGGAGACATTACGGGATCAGTTACACCGCATTCAAAGCATCTGATCACCGAACACGCCAGGCGTTTAACTGCCTCTCGATACAATAATAGCAACAGGTTCGTCCGAGGAAGCTGGTATGAGTGATAGACAAACTGGAACGGTTAAATGGTTCAACAATGCGAAGGGGTTTGGCTTCATCACCCGACAGGAAGGCGAAGATGATGTTTTTGTTCACTTCAGGTCAATCCAGGGCGAGGGTTTCCGCACCCTGAATGAAGGACAGAATGTCGAGTTCACACTGGTGGAAGGTCCGAAAGGACTGCAAGCAGAGGACGTAACGAAGCTCGGTAGCGACGATCAGGCGAAGTAGCTGAGACCCGCGCGACACTCCTGGTTTGGGCAGTTCGTTCATTCACATCGTTAAAAGCAGACCTCCAATCCGTAATGGTGATAAGATACGCGGCGTAAAATTCCGTGCAATCCTGACACGGAAAATCATTGGGAGGAACCGATGAGTCTTATTGCCAAGCTGCTGCTCAGTCTCGTTATCGCCGTTATCGCATCCACACTGACCAACCTGCTCTTTACGGGCGAAATCTTTGATGCGCGCCTGCTAATCGCGTTTTTTGTCGCCACAACCGCCACTGCATTGATCGTTGGCGCGCAACGAGCACCCGCTACCACCGCTACGAAGAAAGTGAGCCAACAGGCGCCAGCGGACGATACCGGCCGCGAATACGGCACGGTCAAATGGTTCAACACCTCGAAGGGATTTGGGTTTATTGTGAAGGAAGATGGCGAGGAGATTTTCGTACATTTTCGCTCCATCCGCGGAGACGGCAGACGCAGCCTGCGCGATGGTCAAAGCGTCAGCTTCATAGTGGCCGAAAGTGACAAAGGCCCGCAGGCAGAGGATGTCCTGGGCGAGGATTGATCCGCAGGCCTACTCGGCGGGCAGAAAACCCTGCCAGTATAACTGCATCATGCGAGACCCTTCGCGCAACAACAATTCGGTGGGAAGGGAATCGTCCTCCAGCGCCATCTCCACGATGGCATAACTGGTATCGATGGTGAGCCGCGCCTGTACTGATATGCGCTCGTCGATCGGTTGTCCCAACACGTCCGCCACAATCGCTGCCAACTGGCCGGCCACCAACCGGTGCGATGCCAGTCGCACCTCCTGCAGAGGTGCAACAGCGCGCAACGCCTGTACAATTTCCAGGCCGCCGACCTGCTCCTTCGTGACGTCGAACGTCAGCTTCAACAATTCGTAGACATTGTCCAACAGGAGTTGCAGGTCTCCCAGCGAGAGATAGTGCTCAAACCATTTCTCAAACGCGGTATTCTGCTTGTCCATCAGTGCTGCACCCAGTGCATTCAGGACAGCGTATTTGTTGGGGAAGTACCTGTAGAGCGCGGGCACCGTTATCCCGGCCCTTTCGGCGACCAGGTTGGTGGAAATTCTCTCGACACCGACCTCGATCAGCAATTCCGCAGCTGCAGCCAGAATACCCTCGTAAGTGCGTTTTGCCCGTTCCTGCTGCGGCTTGTTCTTCTCCAGCAGTTCGACACTCTGTCTTACAGCAATTCCTGACGACCTGTCCATTGGTCCCTCACGTTTTCCCGATAAATTGTGCACAATCCTATCGCAGGCAGCCAAACGGTACCAGTGAGGTATTACCTACTATAGGGCACTGCATTCAGGGCTGGCGAAGTCCGTCCCGGAATGCCAAACTGATGAGCTTTGCGGAACGTATCGAGGTCAACGTGAGAGATTATATTGCCCTGTTGGACGCTGGAACGCGCCTTTACGCCCCACTTCTTGCACTATTCCTCGTCCTTGCCGCTGGACCCAACCCTGCCGCAGAAGCGTTTGATCGCACGGAAAAGCGCGAGCCCTGTACAGACTACAGCGCGCTTAAACGCCCGATGTTCGGGGACCTGCACGTGCATACCAGCTATTCCTTCGACAGCTATGTCTCCAGCCAGCGCAACGATCCCGACGCAGCCTACCGCTATGCGCGTGGCGAGGTCATCACCCTGCCGGATGCGGATGCCAACCAGACGGTAAAAGCGCAGATTCAGCGACCACTGGACTTCACCGCCGTTACCGATCACGCGGAATTCCTCGGCCCGATCAACCTGTGTACGGAAGACTCCTCTAAATTGGCCTACTGGTTTCCCGCCTGTATCGGCACCCGCAATGAGATCTTTTTTGTTCAGCTGCTGGCCGCCAACTATTGGGTGTCGCTGGGCGTGACCGATACCTCCAACCACAAGAAGCAGTCTTTCGTGTGCACCCTCGACGACTGCGATGCCGCGCACCGGGCGACGTGGCAGCGGATTCAGGAAGCCGCTGAAAAGCACTACGACCGCAGTGGTGACTGCAGTTTCACGACTTTCGTCGGTTATGAGTACACCGATGCGCCCAATTTCGCCAACCTTCACCGCAACGTGATATTTCGCAACGAACGGGTCACTGACACGGCAATTTCCACCTACGACACGGGCTCCAGAAATTATCCGGAACTGTGGCGCCGTCTACGCCAGGAATGCACTGACGGGGACGCCGGGTGCGATGTGATGTCTATCCCGCACAACCCCAATCTCAGTCGTGGCCTGATGTTCCCCGATCCGCGCAACGAGCAGGAAGCCCGGGATCGCCTGTTCTTTGAACCACTGGTGGAGTTGGTACAGCACAAGGCCGCCAGCGAATGCCGTTTTGACCGCTTGCTGGGTCGGGGGGTGGCAACAGAGGATGAATTGTGCGATTTCGAGCAGGTCCAGTCCGACAACCTGTCCATGCTGGGCACGGTATTCGGTGAGGTTCGTACAGAGGAGGCCAGCGCCGTCAGCATCGACGACTTCGGGCGGCGGAATATGGTGCGCAACACGCTCAAGGACGGGCTGGCGCTGCAACGCAGTACAGGCATCAACCCTTTCAAACTGGGGTTCATTGGCAGTACAGATACCCACAGCGCGACCCCGGGCGGTGCTGAGGAGGACAACTACCTCGGCCATCTTGGCAGGCGGGATGCCGGATACCGCAATGTACAGGACCATTTCTTCGATAATCCGGGCGGTCTCGCCGTGGTGTGGGCGGAAGAAAACTCCCGCGACAGCATCTTTGAGGGTATGCGCAACCGCGAAACCTACGCCACCAGCGGCACCCGACCCGTGGTGCGCTTTTTTGCCGCGGAAGACTATCCTGACGACCTGTGTGCCGACCCACAGATGGTTGAGAACGCCTATGCCGGCGGTGTACCCATGGGTGGGGAAATGCCTGCGCCCCCGGCTTCCCCCACGTTTCTGGTCAGCGCCGCCAAGGACACAGGCAGCCCCGGCCACCCTGGTATCGACCTGCAGCGCATCCAGATCATCAAGGGCTGGCTGGACGCAGAGGGACAAACGCATGAACAGGTGTTCGACGTGGCCGGCAGCCCCAATAACGGTGCCGGTGTAGACCCCAACACCTGCGCACCCGTGGGCAGGGGCCACGCAAACCTGTGTAGCGTGTGGCGCGATCCCGCTTACGATGCCACCCAGCCCGCTTTCTACTACGCTCGCGTACTGGAGAACCCCAGTTGCCGCTGGAGCACACTGCACTGCCAGGCCGCAGGGGTAAACCCGTTTGCACCTGATTGCGCTGAACACGCCGCCGCAAAAACCGCTGAACTGCAGGACCAGGGAGCCATCGGCGATGTCTTCGGCCAATGCTGCCTCGACCCTGCGACACAACCCTTTTACTCACCCACGCTGCAGGAACGCGCGTGGACATCCCCGATCTGGATAAATCCCACAACCCTGTAAACGAGGTCTACACTTGAAACCCGGCAAACCCGCTACCGGTCGCCGCTTTCGCGGCGTCACCATGCCCACCAGTTCCCACCCGGTCATCCGCAGGGTCAGGCGCCAGGGGGTTAATCCCACGATTCATGGCAATAAACTGTGGAAGTCCAGCCTCCTGTTAATTGACTACCTGAACAAGCACAGGCCTGCGCATTGCGAAAACGTGATCGATGTGGGCTGTGGCTGGGGCGTCTCTGGAATCTGGTGTGCAAAAACACTGGGATCGAACGTCACGTCCGTCGATGCCGATCCCGACGTATTTCCGTTCCTGGAGGCCTCGGCAAGCCTCAACGGCGTGACGACGACACCCGTGGTGTCGACGTTCGAGAAACTCAGCACGCGGCAGTTGTCCCGGTTTGATATGTTGATCGCCGCCGATATCTGCTTCTGGGATGACCTGGTAGACCCGGTTTTCAATATGGTGAACCGCGCCGTGAAAGCCGGTGTAAAACATATCGTTATCGCCGACCCCGAGCGCTCGACGTTCTTTGATATGGCCAGGCGCTGTGAAACCCGCCACTGCGCAGAGATCCTCGAATGGAAAACCAGTTCACCGATAAAAGCCCGTGGCGCCCTGCTGGTACTGGAGAATGCGTGACGCAGAACACAGTCTGGAACAAAAAGAGTTGCACATCGCAGATGAGTTTGTGCGAAATAGTTGGCCTACTGAGCATTTTTTAACCAGCACTGGTGGCCAGCACGACGCAAGAGTGATATAAACGCGCCGAGTTTGGGAGGCCGCCTCGCGCCCGCACGCTGCACCATGCCGATCCCACATACTGGGTAAGCCCGATGGACCATGGCACCGATACTCGACCCGATTTGGCAAAAAAGCCGATGGAAAATTCACCGGACTGAACTAATTTTCAAGAAGCGAATCCAAAACTGGCCACCACGGGCCCTGAGACATTATGAAACAGTTAGGAATACTTGATTCTGCATTTGTAAACCTGGAACAAACCAACACCCCGCAGCACGTTGGCGGGATGGGCATTTATGATCCCTCCACAGCTCCGGGCGGATTCGTTCGCTTTAAGGATGTGATAGCCAGTTTTGAGCGGCGCCTGGGCGATTTGCCGCTGTTTCGCACGCGCCTGGTAGAGGTTCCCGGCGGCCTGGATCGCCCCTACTGGATAAAAGACGCCAACTTCGACGTGGAATTTCACCTGCGTCACATCGCACTGCCGGAGCCCGGTGACTGGCGACAGCTGTGCATCCAGGCCGCACGCCTCCACTCCCGACCGCTGGACATGTCACGTCCGCTGTGGGAGGCCTATATCATTGAGGG
>JAGRIK010000157.1 GCA_020443325.1 Halioglobus sp. | reverse complement strand
TTTCTCTTTTTGTTTATTGTTCTGTTTTTTTTTTTTTTTAATGTTTTTGTTAATGCTACGGCCTCCACCCTGATCCACACTCTTGCCCTACCCGTCGCTCTTCCGTTGTTATGCGGTCGGGCTCGGGCTCGGGCTGAGGTTCCGGCTCGGGTTCTGGTAGTGGTTTCGGATCATCTGGCGTCTTGGGCTCAGAGGGCGGCGTTGGTGTTGGCGTTTCCGGCAGGACAATGTTTGAGCCGGAATCCACTGGGCCCTGTTGCACATTGCTGGAAGAACTGCCAACGGGAGAGCTACTTTCGTCTCCACCACTCCCGCCCCCACCACCACAACTGGCGAGGATTAGCGTCAATGCGATCGACGTCGTCTGGGTTTTGAGAAATCTGGATAAGGACTCCGGGTTGTTCCAGCCAGTGGGATCATCCGGTAAGCCAGAGCGAGAAGATACAATCTGCTTCACGCTGGCGGACAGCAGTGCAAGCCTGGTTTTTATTGATGTGCTTGTCATTGTTCTTGTGACTCCGGTGTTCTGTTCCAGAAAATTAAAAGTGCAGCATCGATCGTTCGCGGAACCTCGAATATGTGACGAAGTTAAAAGTGCAGCATCGCCCGCGAGCAATAAGATGGTTTTTTGCGTCTCACTTTAGAGGCCATGCTATGCGGTGGATTGAGAGCAACGAAAGAAAAAACCCTACATTTCGCCAGTTTTCTGGTTATATGACGAAACAATCGCAGGTTATGACCGGGTCAAAAAATTGCCTGTGAGGGGAGTGCATTTTCCAAATACGAATGCTGGTTGAGTCGCGTGTTGATGTGGAATCAGCAAGGGGATGATTGCGTAGCAGAATCTCCAGGGAAGATCATTCTGCAAGGAAAGAGTCACCGATTGTCAGTGCGTGGGTAGGCCCGGCAATCCTGTGACAAGGACAGCCGCGAGTTGAATATCTATGGATCGATTGCGCTAGCAGCGTTTTGAAAAACCTTTATCTGTCATTTCGGCTTGTTTTTTTCTCGAGTAGCAAAGAGATGAATTCTTTTCGTAGCGTTGTCGGGGGGTTAGTCGTGGCGACGGGCTAGTACCCCAGCAGGCGTTTCAGTCGCTCCACGTGATTCGCTTGGTGAAACGCCTGCTGGGGCACTAGCCCTACATCCCAAGGCTACGGCACGATGTGTGACGAACGTTAGATTTTGAGGTGCATGATTGGAAAGTCTTTTTTTGTGATCTAGTCGAATGGTGTGCACTGAGGTTGCGGATAGAAAAAGTGTTTCTCACCAAGCGAATTCGTTGGTCCGGCACCCCGGGAGCGACTGAGAAACACTTTTTCTATACGCAACCGCCCTACAAAGCCACTTCTCAGGAGGCGGAAATGCCCCAGTTTTCATCCCGGTTAGTGTTCCGCCGATTTTGCACTCGCTAGAGACTTTTTCAACACTCTGCTAGGTGAATCTGTTTTTCAAGGTGCCCAGCGATTCAATTCGAGAGGTGAGCGTTTCACCGGGCTGAAGGAATCGTTGCGGATTGCGTGACATGCCCACACCTTCAGGCGTACCGGTGAAGATGATGTCGCCGGGATAGAGTTCACAAATCGAAGACAGGTATGCGATCTGCGCCGGGAGATCAAAGAGCATCATGGATGTTCGAGATTCCTGCACCAGTACACCATCGATGTCGCAGCTGATGGCGAGATCCTGCGGGTTGCCGACTTCGTCTGCTGTGGTCAGCCACGGGCCGATCGGGGCAAAACCCTTGTGACTCTTTGCCATGCTGAATTGCGGCGGTGTGTTTGCCAACTGGTGATCGCGCTCTGAGATATCCTGGCCCACGCAATACGCACAGATGTGCTCCAGCGCTGAATCCCTGCCGATGTCCCGACCACCCCGGCCGATAACTGCAACCATCTCCACCTCCCAGTCGACAGAGCCTTGCGGCAGGTTGATGGTTGCGCTGGGGCCGGTAATTGCCGAGGCGAATTTGGTGAAGATCATCGGGGAGGCGGGTACTGCCATCGACACTTCATCGGCGTGGGACTTGTAGTTAAGGCCAATGGCGAAAATCTGCCGCGGGCGGGTCAGCGGTGCGTCGAGTTGCGATAGGTCAGCTTCCAGTTCTTCCTGGCTACGCGGATCCGTCGGCGCAGGAGACTCGGTTTCATACCAGGCCATCACGCTATCCAGAACCGGAATCAGCTCGTCCGTACGAGCGGAGAACCGGCCGCCGGAGGCGCGATTTATATCAACCAGCCCCTTCTCTGTCACGATGACAGCACGGCTGTTGATCGATGCGATCTTCATTCTGACTTACCTCATTTTTCGAGCACCGATTTTAGGCCAGACGTCGCGCTTTGGCCATAGTGCAAGACGTGCCACGGGCCAGGATCCTGATGTTCCCGCGCCGTTGTTGCCCTGTGTGCCGATCAACTCCTGGTAAATGCGGGCATACTTTTCAGCTCCCCGCCTGCAGCTGCCGTGGCCAGTTCGCGAAAGCGCTTGTTGGTAATTGGCTTACCTTCATTGGTAAGCTCCCGCGCCACATCGTCGAGGCTCTTTTTTCCGCCACTGGACGCCCGGATTTCAGCGTCAATGGCGCGTAACACGCCTACGGCCCTGGCCGTTATCGCACCGGAGGAGCGATCGGAGTCCAGTGGCCCGCTGGTCTCACCCCAGGTTGCGAGATCGGCGTGCGCTTTGGCATAACGCTTGTCGCTGATCGTACCGGAGCGGTGCAAGGTCTCGATAGAATAGTATTCCGCGAGCCCCTCGACGATCCAGTCGGCACCCGGTACGCTTTGCGCCCCCATCGCAACGTGCACGATCTCGTGCAGCAGTGTACTGGTGGCATTTTCGCTGAGCAGTGGGCGATCAGTGTGCACATAGAGTGAACCAGGGGCGGATAGCGCGCCGCGCCACATCGGGTCCCCCGCACCCACGACCAGCAAACGCTCGGGAAACTGCGGGAACAGTTCCTGTAGCGAGGGCAATGTCCAGCGCAGGAACGCGAGCATATCCATGCGACGCATATTCTGGCCTATCGGCGCTGCAATCGTGACGCGCGTGTCTCCGATGGTGTCGCTGCGCGTGCCGATCTTCCCAGCGACGATCCAGCCCGTGGGCCGATCGAACAGGCGATCGGGGTTGTCGATACGCAGGCGGCCGCTTGAATAGCGCGGGAAGGGCGTGGCCATTGACCATCCCTCGGGCAGATGTAGCTGCAACTTGGCCTTGGACTGGGTGCCATCCTGCATGTCTATCCGTACCGGGGGAATGAGGTCATCGGCGCGGAACATTGCCCAGTCATCGGTAACCACGCCATCAAATCGACCGGACGAGCGACGGCTTTCCAGGTTCACCCGAAACTGCAGATAGGCGTCTTTTTTCGGTGGATCCCAGAGCACTCCCTCGTCAGTGACCTCGAAGTCCCCAGTTCCTTTGAAATCGGTATAGCGCTCGGGATCGGCGTTGAACTTCATCCAGCGCACCCATTCGGGATGGCGGGTAAGCCTGACCCGCACGGTCGCTATCGGGTCGCCCGCCTTGATCCAGGCCGTGTACAACACGCCATAGTCTGGCCGCTCAGCCTCCTGCGCGATACTCTGTTGCACCAGGGACAGGCCCAGTAGAAAAGTCAGCAATATGTAGAGCTTCGAACGCATCAATAGTCTCTCGATGTAGGACACCCAAACAGTGACGGCCCACAATACCCCACCCCAGCAGAAACTGCCAAACGGTTCTACGATATCAAGCACCTTGGCCGAGGAAAGGGTGCGGGTGGATTCAGTAGCTGCTTTGCACAGGCATCCCCTTGATCACCTGCTTTAGTTCTGGCAAATAGCTCGTGGTTCAGAATACCATTTCCAGGTGTTTCAATGTTTGTCAATTTTCTAACGGGTTTAGTCTGGTAAACCCGAAAGTTATTTCAATCTGCGGAGGCTTTATGTCAGATGAAAATATAAAAGAACTGTTTGCCAGGCAGGAGATTCACGATGTCCTGTGCAGGTACTGTCGTGGCCTTGATCGCATGGATAGGGAGATGGCCTATTCAGTCTGGCATGATGATGGTACGGCGCTTTATCATGATATGTACGAAGGATCGGGCCACGGGTTTGTAGATTGGGTATGGGAAGCACATGCTCCTACGGAAAGGCATTCGCACCAGATAGCAAACTCACTTGTCGAGATTGATGGAGATAGTGCAAGAAGTGAAACCTATATAACCGTCGTACTCTGGACAAACCCGGATGGTGAGGGAAAGCAGACGGAGATAGTAGGAAAAGGCCGCTACCTGGATCGTTGGTCAAAACGCAATGGTAGATGGGCTATTGATCACCGCGAGCATATTCTGGATATGCAAACATTGAACGAGCTAAACCGGGGTTATGTGAACGAAGTGTCAGCCCGGGACATTAGCGACCCATCTTTCCAGGTTATTCCAAAGTTTGAAGACGCATAAACTCCCGGCTGCCATTCTTATGCATGGAAGGGCGCGTTGGAGCCCTTCCCTGCGTGACAATATTCAATGGGTGAACAGTTTGCGCCATGCCCGCATTCAGGCAGATAACATTATCCGAAAAGGCAAGGCGATTTTTGACCGCAAGATACTGTCGATGTTGTAAGATGGCGCGCGGTGTACGTGTTGCAATGTAGCGGCCGGCCGGACAACGAAGCAATCATATGACGAGTCAGAAACCAGCGTATCCCGGTAATTCCATAAGCCAGACAGCGGGTAGCGCACGTGCGTGAAGGTTCGGCCCTTGCGCCGCTGCGCGAGCCTGCATTTTCCCGGATCTGGTCGGCCAGTATTCTTTCGAATTTCGGCCAGCTCATTCTCGGTGTCGGCATCGCGTGGGAAATGACCCGCCTGACACCGGTTCCCGGTATGGTAGCGCTGGTCCAAACTGCAATGATGCTGCCGCTGATGCTGGTTGCGCTACCAGCCGGCGCGATTGCGGATACATTCGATCGCAGGAAAGTGGCCATACTGGGTCTGGGCATTGCCGCATTCTTTGGATCGCTGTTGTCTTTACTGGCCTTTCTGGAGTTGACCACCCCCTGGCTATTACTCACCTTTTGTTTCTTGATTGGTACGGGCGTCGCGCTATATAACCCCGCCTGGCAATCGTCCATTGGCGAACAGGTGACGCCACAAAACCTCCCTGCCGCTATCGCACTGAACACTATCAGTTATAACGTGGCACGCAGTTTCGGTCCCGCAATCGGCGGCTTGATAGTGGTGGCCGCTGGCGCGCAGGCCGCATTCGCGGTGAATGCGCTGGGGTATCTGCCATTGATTCTGGCATTTTTGTTATGGACACGTATCCAGGTGCCCTCCCGACTGCCTCCGGAGCGGATCACGCGCGCCATGGTGTCCGGCATTCGCTACGCCTTTCACTCGAATCCCATTCGCACCGTGCTTATACGCTCATTTTTCTTTACGTTCGCCGGTGCAACGGCCACCGCGATGGCTCCCCTGATTGCCAAAGACCTGTTGGCCGGCGATGCCAGCACGTTTGGCATACTGCTGGGTGCCGGTGGAGTAGGCGCAGTCACCGGCGCTTTGCTTATCAATACCTTTCGTGCGCACTTCGGTACTGAAAAAGCGTTTTTCATGCTCGCGATGCTGTGTGGGCTTGCGTTGATTGGTGTGGGACTGAGTCGTTCGCTGGTCCTGACCTGCATCGGCATGTTTCTGGCGGGCGGTACGACCATGCTCACCATTTCCTTATTGAACATTTCAGTGCAGCTGTCGGCACCGCGTTGGGTGATGGCACGCGCATTGTCGTTATTCTCTTCCTTACTGACCGGTGGCGTCGCCATTGGCGCGTGGTTCTGGGGTGAGATAGCCAACGATTGGTCTATCGATATAGCTATCATCGCATCGGGCGCGGTCATGCTCGCGCTGCCGCTGATGGGATTGGTCCTGCGGCTACCGGAAGTCACGCAAGCGGGCGCAGAGGCAGTGAATATCGAAGGTGAACCCGATGTCGGGCTTGCAATCACCATGCGTTCCGGGCCCATTGTGATCGAAATTGAGTACCACGTTGCGCCGGAAGATCCCCGCGCTTTCTATACTGCAATGCAGGACGTGCAAAAGGTGCGCTTGCGAAATGGCGGCTTCAACTGGTCGATATCGCGCGACATCGGCGACCCATCGCTCTGGACAGAGCGCTTCCATTTTCCAACGTGGGGCGATTATTTACGGATGAGGGATCGCTTTACGCAGGCCGATATAGAGGCACAGTCTGCGGCTACCGTACTCACGATAGACGGCCGGATTACCGGCGTCCGCCGGGGACTTGAGCGTCCTTTCGGCTCTGTACGATGGAAGGCGGGGACGCCAGACCCGCAGCAGGACTCGGTCATCTACATGGGTCCATAATCCATGTGCCTCTATATTTTCTGGCGGTCTTGGTGTTCAAGTAATTGCCATTCAACAAAGGTGAGAGAAGTATCAGTGGCCCTCGGCATACCACGCCACGGCGTCCCTGACGGTTTCTGTGATGGGCCGGGGATTCCAGTGCAGTTCACGGCGCGCTTTGCTGTTATCCATTTCCCTGAACACGTTCGACAGGTATACCGCATCGGTGCTCAGCATATAGTCTTTTTTACCCATCAGTTTGAACAGACGCTCGGCGATCCATGCTGCTGTATAGGCGACTTTGAAGGGTATCAGCCGCGGCGGCGGGTTACCGCCGATCGCAGCTGCCATCTGATAAAAATCGCGGTTGCTGATGAATTCGTTGGCGATAATGTAGCGCTCGCCCACTCTGCCGTGTGTTTCTGCCAGCAGTGCTGCCTGCGCGACATCGCGAATATCGACAGTCGGCGCGCCGGTATCAACCGTTGACGATGCTGCGCCACTGGCAACTTTCCACAGCATGCCACCGTGTGGTGTGGGTTGGTAATCTTCCGGCCCGTACGTATTGGCAACGCACAGCGCAACGCCGGGTAAGCCCTTGTCGCGACAGTACGCCATGAAGGTGTTCTCGGCTTCCAGTCGAGCGAGGATGTAGGGCGGCGCAGTGTCAAGCCAGTTGAAAGGAATGTCCTCGGTGACAGGGCCGTTGGGATTGATCCCCAGCGTGCCCATGGTGCTGGTGAAAATAAAACGCTCGACGCCGCACACCAGGGCAACGTCCATCGCGTTGCACAGTCCCTCAACATTGTTGCGATATAAAGGTGTGGTATCCGTCAGCCAGAAACGGGCGTCGATCACACTGTAGAAAACACTGCCGCAGCCCTCCATCGCCCTGTGCAGCGAATCCGGGTCGAGCACGTCGCCGTAAAAAATCTCCACCGGCAGCCCCTGCATCGCGCGGGGATTGCTGGTTTTGCGCATCAGCACGCGGACATTGCGACCCGCGTTGGCCAACTGACGCGCCGTGTGGCTGCCCACGAAGCCACTGGCCCCTGCGACCAATACCGGTTTCTCTGCCAGCCGTTCTTCCATCGTCTAATCAGCCATTGTCGATTGAGAAATGTGCTCGCAAGTTAGCATGAAAAGGCTACCGTGTTCACTCTGCCAGGGGACGGATGAATGTTGCGATAGTTAGCACTATAATCTCTCGATTCTGCTGCCCAGAAGACCATTTTTTATGGATATGACTATGCCGAGGAAAACTGTTGTCGTCACAGGTGCCAATGCTGGTCTGGGATATGCCATCTCCAGGGCGCTGCTGGAGCAGGACTATCGCGTAGTGATGGCCTGCCGCAACGCCACGAAAGCTGCCGCAGCGCGCAGCAGCCTGCTGGAGTCGGTGCCGGGCGCCGATGCCAGTGTGCTGCCACTGGATGTCTCCGAACTCGATTCCGTCGTGACATTTGCCAAACTGTTTGAGGAGCAGTTTGGCGAGCTGGACCTGCTTATCAATAATGCCGGGATTGTGGGGCTGCCCCTCACCCGCAACGACGCCGGCCATGAGCTGCAGATGGCCACTAACTACCTCGGAAATTTTGCCCTGGTTGGCCGAATGCTGCCTTTCTTCAACAAGGAAAGCCCCTGTCGTATTGTCAATGTCGGTAGTCTCGCACATCGATTCGGCAAATTGCCGGTGGATGATATGAGTTGGACCGTGGACGACTACAAGCCGATGAAGGGCTATGCCAGAAGCAAGGTCGCCCTTTTAAGTTTCACGCAGGAGCTGAACCGACGCCTGACGGGAACAAATATTATTGCGCTGGCAGCGCACCCCGGATTTGCCGCTACCGAAATCACCGCACGTAATGTCGAAATGCAACCCAAGAATGCGATTCAGCGCTGGATTCGGAGTAAGGTTGAGCCACTGATTCCAACACCTGCGGAGGCGGCCCGCCCCATCCTGCACGCCGCCCTCGCTGAGGACGTCAGTGGTGGAGACTACTATGGCCCGGGTGGGTTTTTGGAAATTGCCGGTAAACCTGCGATGGCCAAGCTGAACCCGAAAACAAGGGACGTCGAAGGCGCCCGTCAGCTGTGGTCAATATCCCAGGATATGACCGGTGTTCGTTTTCTGGGTGCCGATGCGTAAGCGGGTTTCGGTGCGGGAGACCTGTTTTACACCGCTGCCACATCTATCCGGTGTTGCCAGTGAGTGCCAGTGTAGGAAAAGCGCAGGAAGTTCCGGGAAGGGTGACTGAATAGTATTTTCCCCAAAGCGATTATGATCCTCGTTCGGAGGGCGGCACGGTTTCCTCGGCCCAGATAAGTGCGCGTTCAGTATAGGCGTCGGCGATGCGCTGCCAGCGCGCTTCATCATTGGCGCCGAACAGCAGGTTGAACCGCGTTGCATTGCGAAATTCCAACACTTCCACGCCGTCGGGCCCCGCCTCGTAACCATAGGCCTGTCCGGCAGGCACGAAAAAGCCGTCTCCGGTGCGTATTACCCTGGAGCCGATGTGGAGTTCGCCACCGATGACATAGTAGAGGCAGTCAACGTTGTGACTGTGAAACGGCAGTACATAATTGCTTTTGAACCAGAGGTGCAACAGGCTCATGCCTGTGTCTCCGGGTTCACAGAACATGACTCGGTTGCGCTCGCCCACTCCAGCGGTGACGCCTGCCCTGTCCAGTGTCGCCAGGCCAGCGAGTACGCTGTTATCGATGCCCTCTCTCGGCATCATCTCCGGATCGGGTTCGCTGGCATGTTGGCCGTAAAAGAATTGCATGCTTGGACGCTGTTGCTTGGGTTTCTCGCTCATTACATCCTCGGCTTGCGTGTATTGCAGCGATTGGGAAAAAAGATTTACTGTGTTCTCACCAGAATAGCGATACAGGGCGGGTTGTGCCAGTCACTGCCGGGCTATGTTGTTTGGCGGTGATCCGGCGTAGTTGTCTCTGGTAGTACCCGGGGTTATATCGGGGCGTAGTGTCTCGTGCGCGGTCTGGTAAAGCTGCTCAATTGTCATATAGTTTTAAATTTGGGGAGTGGCCATGTCAGCAACCGAATCACTACAACAGCGTTACGGGCCTTGGGCGGTGGTTGCGGGTGCGTCAGAGGGCACGGGCCGCGCCTTTGCCCTGCAGCTTGCGGCGGCGCAGATTCCATGCGTTTTGATCGCGCGACGGCAGGGGCCGCTGACTGCGCTGGCCGATGAGATTCGTGCGGCAACGGGTGTAGTGTGTGTCACGGCAACGGTTGATCTTAGCGCTGTTGACGCCTGCGAAAAGATTGCGACGGCGGTGGGCTCGCGTGAAGTGGGATTGTTTGTCTGCAACGCCGGCGCAGACCCGCACGGCGCGCATTTTCTCGATGGCGATATCGACCAGTGGATCAACCTGCTCAACATCAACGCGGTGACCATGATGCGGTGCTGCCACCATTTTGCCGGACCGATGCGCAAACGACGCAGGGGAGGCCTGCTGCTGGTAGGCTCTGGCGCCTGTTACGGCGGTGGCAGCTTTATGGCAGCGTATTCCGCCTGTAAGGCCTTTGAACTGTGTTTCGCCGAGTCGCTGTGGTCGGAACTGCGACCGCACGGTGTTGATGTCCTCTATATGGCGCTGGGCACCACTGATACTCCGGCGTTACGGGCGTTGTTGGACAGTAAGGGCATGCCACCACCTGCTGGTCTCGCGTCCCCTGAGGCAGTTGCGGTCACTGGGTTGGAGCAATTGTCGTGCGGGCCGCTGTATAACTGGGGATTTAGCGAGGACGAAGCAGGTTTTGCGCCCACGTCGCCGAGCGCGAGGCGCGCCCGCATTCTCGCTGTCGATGAAGCTTCCCGGCGAATTTTTGGCGACGCCTGATCCCGGGCATGCCGCGTTTTCGCCGGGTGTCAGCTGAGCGGCGAGCTGTCTGTAATGCCAACGGATACTTCGTTGGCGATCCATTTGCACATCCGGCTCACCGGCTGAATGCCGTCGTGGGCCATGCCGAGAAGAGGCCCGTTGTAGAGCGCGTTGCCGAGCGTAACCAGGCGCTGCGCGCCAAAGAGCGGAGCGACGTTTTCCAGTTGCGATTTGTAAGCCTCGGGCCAGACCCCGATGGTCTGGGTGTAAGCGTTGATGCCCAGCAATACGTCGTCGATGGATTCACAGGTCACGAGATTTGCCGTGCGGTCCATCAGGTGAGTCGCGAAATCGACCTGCCTGGGCAGTTTAGAGATGATAATGGCGCCTTCGCCATCCTCCCCGCCTATCACTTCGAACCATTCATCGTCCCAGCGCAATGCATCCACATGCGACTTCAGTTCCCTGCTGTAGGACTTCGGTTTGGAGCTGAAGGTCGGTGGCAGGGCCATGATCGCATCGTAGGTTATTCTGCCCAGTTCAGTCACGCGTTCCGCCGCATCGTCGCGAGATCCGGCCACCACAAAGGTCACCCGTGAACTGGAACAACCGGCCTGGTTGGCACCGCCTATATCGATGGCGAGGCGGCCCGCAGTCTCGCGCATCGACTGCTCGTCTGCCAGCGCATCGGGGCCAATCACACTGATACTGGTCTTGGGGTCCAGTGAAATTAGTTCCAGGCCCGGCTGGATGTACTTCGTGACATGGCGAATACCCGACACTCCGCCCCAGGCCACAATTTTCTCGATGTAGTGCGGCTGGTAGAGCCTGTCCTCAACCTCCGCATCACCCCCTTTCCAGTAGGCCACGGAAAAGTGTTTCGTGATGGGGTGGTCGGGTGCCATATCACACATGGTCAAGGCCAGCGCAGCGGAGGTGAAGGGGTCGTTGGAGGGCGCCTTGATAATGCAGTCGCTACGCGTAACGGCACAGCGCACCAGCGTGATAAGCCCCAGCCCCGGTCCGTTGCCGGCAACGATGTGCAGGGTGCGTGAGCCAAACGCCCTGACTTTCATCACGACGCCGTCATTCAAGGTGTGGGGTACCCAGCCTTCGAGATAGTCCAGTCCGACACTTTTTTCCGCGATCTGCAGCACCTTGCTCCGCTCAAAGAAGCTGCTGAAACCGTTGTAACCCATGTCGACGATCTCTCGCGGCAGGGAGGTGGCGTCATACGTCAGGTCCCTGGAGCGCTGCATATGTTCGTTTGTGTTGATGTCCAGCCGCTCACCCAGTTCTTCGAGGTAGTCGAGGATGTCGTCCATGCGCAGATCGTAAAGGTCCGCCAGGTCACCGGGGGAGGGCAGCGGTAACCTGTCGACAAACTTTCTTGGGTCCGGGGCATCAAAGGTCATCACATCGCCTCGCCCCGGATATTCAATCAGGTCCGTCTCTATCACCTGGCCACGTATCACTATCGGTGCTATTGGGTTTGTCATTGCTGTCATCTCTGCCTAGAAATTGGTCAGGAAATCCATGGCCTCGTCGTGCGCCTCGGGTGTTGCGGTACAACTGATCTTGTCGCTGCCGCCCTGCTCGACACTGAAGCGCGTTATGCTGTCTGAAAGGTGGGCGGTGGTGCGACCACAGGGACACTCACTCCAGTCGATCTCGACGCTGTCCCCGGTGATAAGCCCGCCCCATGCACCATTCATCGCGATGTCAAAAAACGCTGCGCGCCCCCGTTGCAAACCCTCTCGCGGTAGCAGTTCGCTGGTTTCTGGATGGAGAATGAGCGGAATCGACCAGGGTGTAAGGTGCAGGCGGCCGTGCTCGCACTGCACATTCATGCCCAGTTGCTCGGAGAAGGAATAAAAATAGCCATAGTTACTGTGGCCAAAGTTCAAAAAATCATCG
>JAGRIK010000156.1 GCA_020443325.1 Halioglobus sp. | reverse complement strand
AGAATATCGACGTCCGTCTTGAAGGCCGGAATATTCCACCAGGTATCGCCCTCGGTGAAGTAGTCCCTGTGGTAATAGGGGCAGCCCTCGCCGGGCCGGAACTTGATGATCGACATCCCCGTCTGCTCAAAGAATTCCTGACCGAAGGTGCCCGACCACTGCACCGTGGCCATATAGGTCATATGACCGTCTGCGTCCGTTCTATACAACTCATCCTTGAGGACCACCGCGCGGTCAGAGGGAAACCCATAGTCCGTGCCGGAAAATACCGCCGTGAAGTACTCGAGCATTTCCTGCCGACCGTTGTTCGTCAGTACCGGCTCCCGGTAGACGATATCATCGGCCCAGTAGTCGATCAGAGATTCATAGTTGGAGGCATTGATCGCAAGAAGCGACTGCGCGGTCTGCACCCGGCTTGCCTCATCAGCCTCACGACTACAGCCAGGCGCCGGCGACTGGTCATTACTGCTGGAGCATCCAGCCAGCAGCAACAGCGCGAAGACGCTGGCGATGAACAACGCTTTCCTCAAACTTCTTCTCCGGCCGTTTTTCTTCAGGCACAGCGCTGCCATTCACAGCGATCGCGTATCTGCCTGTATTATCTCCACCGCGTTGCAGCGAGCCACATGATCCAAATCATCAACTATTGATTTAGTCTACTGGCAGCGCCTTTTCTGGTGGGGGAACATTCCACCTGGACAATGTCTCATTTACTCTATCCGTATCCAGTTGATGGAATTGACCTAGAAGAGGCTCGATTAAGCATGTCGGAAGAAAAGGGATGCCTTAGAACCTATGAGGGCGCAGTCGCTATTGTTACCGGGGGGGCCTCCGGCATTGGAAAAGCCCTGGGGGAAGAACTAGCGGCCCGGGGTTGCGAGGTAGTTGTTGCTGACCTGCAATCCGAAGCGGCGGAGAAAGTCGCTGCAGGAATCTGCGCGCGCGGCGGCAAGGCAACCGCTTACACCCTTGACGTGACAGATGCCGCAGCGGTGGAGTCATTGGTGACTAACACCCTGGAACGCTGTCAGCGCCTGGACTATATGTTCAACAATGCCGGTATCGCATTGAACGGAAAGTTCGAGGACTTCCAACTCCAGCACTGGCAGAAAACGGTCGATATTAACCTGATGGGCGTCGTGTATGGCGCCCGCGCGGCACACCAGGTCATGTCAAAACAGGGCTTTGGACATATTATCAATACCGCCTCGTTCGCCGGCGTCTTTCCATGGCCAACTACCATTACCTATACCACCTGCAAGCACGCCATCGTGGGGCTGAGCACGGCCATGCGGGCCGAACTCGCCAATACCGGCGTTCGCGTCAGCGTCTTGTGCCCCGGTACGATTATGACCCCCATGATAGAAAAAGGCGCATCGCCTGAGCGGTGGGTTGGCACTTACCCCAGGGAAAAACTGGAAGCGTTCTTCCGGAGTGCCCAAGGCATGCCTGTCGATCAATTCGCGCGCAAGGCATTGGACGGAATCGCCAATAACCAATCCGTGATCGTGCTGCCAAAAAGCTACAAGTTACTATGGTGGATTAACCGGGTCTCACCCGCGCTGGCAATGGCCCTGGCTTCAAAAATCCACAGCGCCATTATGAAACGGATATCAGCTTGAGGTAGTAGTACAATCTACTGGTGACCTGACCCGGCGATACCAACTGATCAGCTAGCACATCCCAGTCAGGTCGGTGCGCCAGGCACGACCGCTACATTTTCCTTTATTTCATAGCCGCCATCGAAACGCGGACAATATGTCTTGCGCCGCGCCGGTGCGCCGATGGGCGACTGGCTCTCGGTGACAATGCAGTGAGCGTGGCCGTTGAAGTCTGCGTCGAGGTCCAGCCAGGTGATCTGTATTGAGACGATTGACGGACCGGCACTGAAACCGATCCCCTCAAGCGTGTAGGTTTTTCCGACGATAAACGGATCGGTATACGTCGCGTAGATTTCCCGGATCGGCAATGTGCCGTTCACCGCATCCGAAACGGCCTCGCCCTGATCGTTGATATGCAGGATGTCCAGCCAGACCAGGTAGTTTTTCCCGGTGGCAGTATCGGCAAGAATCGTGTTGCCCATGCACTGCTTCTGGTTCTCTCCGGTCACGCCGGTGGCCTCACGAAAGCGGAACACCACTTCCGGGTTGGGAGAGAAGACGTGTCCCTGGCAATCGGTACTGGCTGCAAAATCACCCGACAGATTGCCCAGGCTGACCTCAGGTGAAAAGATGGCGCGCAACGGTAGCGCGGTCTGGCCCCAGAACTTGTACACAGTGGGTGCCTTGATCGCGAACGAACACTGGTTACCCTGCGGCGCAGGACATCCGTACCAGCCCAGAAAACCATAGTCTTCCCTCGGCACGGCGGTATAGGTGGTGCTGTAGGCGCCGACAACCAGGTTCGGGCAGGGGGCAGATTCGTAGTCACAACTACTGCCGCCAGTGCCGCTTGCGACAATATCCCCGCTGCCGACTATCTCCAGCGGATGACTACAGGCGACGAGCATCAGGACGAATGCAAGCACCGGGAGGTTTCGGGTACATCCGGCGGGTTGAAACATGGCTCACCTCCGCAACACTGAACATCAGTCATCACTGCGTTCAGAGTATACGTGAAAGTGTCGTCGCACCCCTTTTTAAATCAATTCACCAGCACCCCGGCTGTATCTGTCCTGCAGTTCAACGCGTGGACGTTCGTGCCCCCACATCCGTATATTCAGCGCACTCCGCCGCGGGCCATACCTTTGGAGGAGAAGTACGTATCCGGCAGCTCGACGTTGTTGGTGTAAGTCCCGGGAATGGGTTTTCCACTCAGGTTGTACACATCCTGCGTAATATCATAGGAACCATAGGCCAGCGAAAAATCGGTCGTGCGGTCATACAGGTTAACGACATAGGCATACTGTACGCGCCACAGGTCACCGCGCCCGTCATACGCTTCGCTTGAGATGGCGGTCCAGCTGTCTTCATCAATGTAGAAAGTACGCCGGCTGTATATGTGTCGGTTACCCTCTTTCAGGTTGGAATCCACGACCCACACACGACGTTTCTCCCAGCGGATTTTGTCCGGATTGAGAAACTTTTCACCCAGCAAGTCCTCGACCTTGTCCTGGAATATCATGTCGTAGTTGGAGGCGGGGAGAATCATCTCCTTCTTACCGACCAGCGTCCATGTGAAACGCTCCGGGGAACCGTTGTAAACGTACGCGTCATCATAGGTAGATGTACCAGCCACACCGGGGTTGGGAGTATCAAACGAGACGGCGGGGGCAAGGCGAACCCGGCGCTGGCCAACGAGGTATTGCCAGGCCTTGCGGCCCTTACCCTTGGTGTAGTCCGCAGCCGGCTCATGCACGAGCAGGATTTCGCCGGCACGGCGTGCGGGCTCGTCGTAGTTGATGCGTAATTTGCCCCAGACCTTATCGCCGACAGGCGCATCCGGGTCCTTGAACATCGGGAATATCTGGGCAGAGGAGCCTCTGGTCGCCAGCACAGGGTTGCCATTGGAAGCGACATAGTAAACATCGTAATTCAGCTTGGAGTCTTCCTGGTACCGAATCATATGGTTCCAGAGAACCTCAAGCCCCGTCTGCGGGATCGGAAACGGGACGCCTGGCAGGTTGCCCTCGATTTTCTGGCCGTCTTCCACCAGAGTGGCCCCGGTTGCGTTTTTCTGGGAGTTCGCATAGTACCAGTCCGGCCGGATGGCGCCGCGGTGCGTGGGGTAAACATGGATCTTGAAGCCATCGGCCCCATACTTCTCGAACAGTGCCTGGGTACCCACCGTCAGGAACTCCGCGTACTTTTTCCAGTTGCCCTGATCAATGGTGTAGAGCGGCTTTTCGTCTGCGAAGGGGTTAACGTAGTTGTCCGAGCCGGCCTCGAAATTGGAGGGGACAGGGATACCCTTCGGATCCCACGGTGGGATACTGCCATCGGCATTGCCCGCCATTTCGGCGCCCACAGGCGTCAATTCCTTGCCCAGCCGGCTGGCCTCCTCTGCAGATACCGCCGCCAGCACTCCCGTTGCGACCAATGAAGAAAGGCAGATGGCTGCCAGACTGAATCCAGTTTTCATGATTAGCGCTCCCAATGCTTAAGCCTGTTTACGTGGCACTGGGCAATTATCTGACAGCTCGCGCCGGACAATATTGACCCGAATCATTTGTTGGCCACTAAACGGCTGGAAAAACGCTTTTTACGCGCAGATACAGCGAGCGATGCGGTTTCTTCCGTATAGTAGGCTGGATCCGCAGTACCCTATTGGTATTTTCCGAGTTCAAGCCTCGCTACCATGGCGCGGTGAACTTCATCGGGTCCGTCGGCAATACGCAGCGCCCTGGCCATACCCATCATCCAGTTCAACTCCCGGTCGGCCATGCCCTCACCGCCGTGGATTTGAATGGCAGCGTCCACCACCATTTGCAGGACATTGGGAGCAATGACTTTTATCGCGGAAATGTCGGTGAGCACAGCCATGGTACCGTGCACATCCAGGGCCCAGGCGGCCTTCAATGTCAGCAGGCGGGCCTGGTCTATCGCCATACGGCAGTTCGCAATAATGTCGCGGTTGCCGCCGAGATTGGCCAGCGGCTTGCCAAAGGCGATGCGCCCGAGCGAACGCTCACACAACCTCTGCAACGCCCTTTCAGACGCGCCGATTGCACGCATGCAATGGTGAATCCTGCCGGGCCCCAGACGACCCTGGGCGATCTCGAAACCGCGCCCCGGGCCAGCAATTATCGCCGCTTTTGGCAACCGTACGTTATCGAACAAGACTTCCCCGTGACCGTGGGGCTCGTCCATGTGGCCAAATACCGGGACCATGCGCAGTATTCTGACACCGGGCGCATCCATGGGCACCAGCACCATGGAGTGACGCCTGTGCCGCTCTGCCTCCGGGTCCGTCACCCCCATGAAAATGAGGAACTTGCAACGCGGATCGCCAACACCACTGGTCCACCATTTCTGGCCATTGATAACAACCTCATCGCCGCGCAGTTCAGCGGTTGCCTGCATATTGGTTGCATCGCTTGACGCCACTGCAGGCTCGGTCATCGCAAAACCGGACCGGATGTCACCCTCCAGTAACGGCATTAGCCACTGTTCCTTTTGCGCGTCATCACCGTAGCGATAAAGCACCTCAGCGTTACCGGTGTCCGGCGCGCTGCAATTGAATACTTCGGGCGCAATCGGGCTCCTGCCCATCAGTTCTGCGACAGGCGAGTAGTCACGATTGTTCAAGCCAGCCCCAAGGTCAGCATCCGGAAGAAAGAGATTCCAAAGTCCCAGTGCCTTTGCTTTCGCTTTCAACGCTTCCATTACGGGAGGGATTTTCCACTCCCGGTAATCGCTGCTCGCAACCAGTTGATCCCGGTAGCTTTCTTCCTGCGGCAGAACCTCTTCACGGATGAAGCGTTCAACCGCTGCCATCACTGTCCTGGCCTGCTCAGAGTGCTCGAACTCCATGTCGTTTTCCTCTCTTTACCGCGATGCCGATTCAGGCACGGACTTTGCGTTTCCGGCGCTGCGGTATACGTTTCGACGCTATCTGCCGGACAAAATCCACCAGTGCAGCATTCCATTCCCCGATATCGCCGGGGTGACAAACCACCAGGCCACGCACGTCAGGTAACGTCTCGGAGAGTGCTATGGCGGTGGAGACGGGATGGGCCGTATCATCCTCCCACGCCAGTATCAGGCTCGGTATCTGTAGTTGCCGCAACAGATCGGGTGCAGGCATATCGGAGAGAGCAGCGCCCCCCAGTGCGGCTTGCACATGCAGTGGATTTGCCGTAGCCAGTCCCTTCATCGTATGCATCGTCAACTGGCTGCGACCATCCTCGCGCATCGGGATGGGCAGTAAATCCAGCAGGCGATATGGCGCTGCGCCCAGAAGCCCTGACACCTGGGCCAAACGGCGGTATATCGCCGATTGCCTTGGGCGTGTATCCCATGCCGTGGGGGGCAGGACAAGCACCAGGCCGGCAACCCGCTCCGGTTGCTGCGTCGCGGCTTCGAGCGCCGTGGCCGCACCCATCGAAATACCGCCCAGCAGGTATCGCTTATAGTTTCCGGGCGCGGCGAAACAGTTCGCTATGGCAAGCATATCCTCCGCCATGCGCTCCCACTGGTAATCCTCCCGGTTATAACTGCCATCAGAATTGCCGTGACCACGGGCGTCATAGCGCACAACTTCGGCATAGGGCTCGACATCACTCCAGTCCAGTAATCCCGCGCGATCTTCAACCCGCATACTGCCCATCAGGCTGTGCCCCCAGACAAAGGGCATGCCCTCGCCACGGCTGCGCACCGCCAGTTCGACATCACCAAAACACTGCAGGTAACTGTGATTCTTCATCGCGTTGGCTCCGCCCTGATACTGCCAGCCGGGGAATCCTGCTGTTCGGCACACGCTTTCTGCAGTTCGACCATCGCATCAGACAAACCGTCCGCCAGCCTTTCGATATCGGGAACGGCCTTCTTGCACCCCATCAGGGAGAAGTTCAGGTTTCCCGCGTAGCTCCAGACAGTGATGTTCAGGCCGCAGCCCTCTACCAGTGGCCCCATCGAGTAGATATCGACCAACGTCCCATAGTTGCCTGTCACCTTCTCGGCGGGACCGGGCACATTGGAGATAATGACATTGGTCATGGGCTTGTAGTTTTCTTTATCGGGCTGGCGCCGACGCTGCTTGAAGTTTGTCTTCCACAATGAAAACAGCGGTGGCAGGAAGTGCATCAACTGGATGAAGGTCGTTTTTCCCAGAAGATCCAGCTCCTGTTTCCCCAGCCTGGTGGCGCTCTGGATGGCCCGAAAACGCTCACCCGCATCGGCAATATTCGTCCAGAGGCAGGTGGGTAAGTAGGTGGTGAGGTTTCCCGACTCGCGCTTTGAGCCCGGCTCATCCGCCGACACCGGGATCGCCGTACACAACGGTTCAACCGGCAAGTCGCCATGAAACAGCAGGTACTCGCGAATAGCACTCGCCGACAGCGCGAGGACCATGTCGTTCACCGAGCCACCCAGTGTGTGGGCCACGTCTTTCACATCCTTTAGCGGCAGCTGTCGCGTGGTGAAGCTGCGGCGGGAACTCAGCGCGTGGTTAAAACGCGTTCTGGGGGGGCGGTTCGCCAGTCGCGCCACTGTAGGCGACCCGACATCGCGATGAAAAGCCAACAGGCGCTTACCCGCCTGCCACAGAATCCCCAGGAACGCCGGAAAGTTTCGAATATCCTTATCGATGTGGTCGCGCATCGCATCCCACAGCAAGCGGCGGCTTCCGGGCAGGGGTTCCGGCTGCCAGGGCGCCGGGGGAAGTGGTGGGGACTGGATATTGGCCTGTTGCTCAAACAGTCGACTGAGGTAACGCACAGTCGCCGCACCATCCGCGAGACAGTGATGAATTTTGTGCACGACAGCCACCCGATCATGCTCGAGCCCGGTCAATATCCACAGTTCCCACATGGGCCGTGAGCGGTCGAGGCGATGGCACACTATCTGTGACACCATGTCGTGCAGCTCCCTCATACCCCCGGGTTCGGGCAAGGCTGCGCGATAGACGTGAGAATCCAGATCGAACTCCGGGTCATCCACGAGCACCGGGTGATGCAAATTCAGCGGCACAAACATCACTCGCTGGCGCAGCATGGGGACAATTTCCAGCGCGGCTCTCAGGCGCTCCATTAGCGCATCGAAGTCCTCCCGCTGGTAGTTGGACTCAAAGATTTGCACTTTGAGAGTGTGCATCAACACGGTGGGCGTTTCCGTGTAGAGAAAACTTGCATCCTGCCCACTGAGTCTATGCACGCTTCCTCCCACGCTCATTTACTCGACGCGCCACGCTTAAACAAACCTTCGCAAGTACTTCGCCGAACTCCGGATCAATACACGCAAGATGACCATCGTCATGCTCAAACAATTGACAGCCATCGATCAGCTCGGCCATTTCCCTCTGGTGCTCCTGCGGAATGGCGCGATCATTCCTGGTACACACAACAGCCGTGGGCACGTCTATCTCATGCAGCCACTCGCTGGCATCATGAGTCGCCATTTCGCGCCCGGACTCAAACACCATGCGCAAACTGGCGCGCCGCAGTTCATCCAGTGCCCAGCGGGTATCGTCCTCATGCAATTGGTCTGCCAGGCGAGGCAGGAAGCGCTTTATCAGGCCCTTGGGCAGGTGACCAAAAAGTTCCACAGCATTGCCCAACCCCACCATGGCGGCAAAGAATGGGAGTACAACGAGCTCTTCATGACGAGCCACACGCGCCTTGTAGTTGGTTGCGGCGAGCACGAGACCAGCGACATGCTGTGGGTGCTGATGCCACAGGTGCTGAATGATCGCCCCACCCATTGAATACCCCACCGCGATAACGGGGCCGCACTCGACTTCCTCGATCAGGGCGGCCAGATCATCTGCCGCCATTTCAAAGGTAAAGCGCCCGTCACCCCGCGAACTGCGACCATGCCCCCGCACATCGGGCGCTATGATATTGAAATGTCGGGACAACGCGGGGAAAAGCCGGAACCAGTTCAGGCCCGATGAGACCACCATGCCATGAACCAGTAGCAGGGTTGGTTTACCGGGATTGAGGTGCTGCCGATAGAAATAGCTGCCAATACCGGGCAGTTCAACGAATACGCCACTGGGATGGGCCAGCCCCTTGGCGGACTGCCTGAACGTCCCTGGTACATTTGCATTTCGCACAGTATCCCCCGGCGCAGCGCATGCCCTAAACAGAATGTGCCTTACCTCTTGCCCCGCGCGCCGCCAACGGCGGTTTGCGTTTTGCTACCGGCTTCCTGCGCGCACCCGCTTTGGAACTGCTGGCGGCTTTTTTACGCGCGGCAGTTTTGACCGTCTTTCGCTTTCCGGCCAGCCCGAGGTACTGATCCAGGGCGCGCTGCAAACCGTCGATAATGTGCCATGGATCGGGAACAAGCTGTGGTTCAATTGCCACACCTACATCGACCTGGTCAACGTAACTCACGCAGGTGAAATTTATTCCCATACCGGGAGTAATAATGGACATGGGGTACATCGTATCCAGCCGCGCTCCGGCTACATACATCGGCCTGTCGCTGCCGCGCACGTTTGACACGATCAGGTTCGACCCTAACATCTGCGATGCCTGCTCTGGTGACGAGACACCCATCATGGCCGTCACCATCCAGGGGGGCAGCGCCTGGATCATCTCTATGAACCCGCCGCTGCCACCGCGAACGACTGTCTTGGCCTCCTCACAATCGGCATGGATTGCTTTCAGGCGCGCAACCGGGTCAGCGAGGTTCGTCGCGAGGGTAACCGATGCCTGGGTAACCCGGTTGCTGATGGCATCGTCCTCGTCTGTGCGCAGGGAAATCGGGATACCCGTTCGCAGCGAGAGTTCTGGCAATTCCCCCCGATCTAAAAGGTAGTTCCGCAACGTGGTGGACACGAGTGCCAGCAACACATCGTTAACAGAGACATCAAAGGCTTTCCTGACCGACTTGATATCAGGCAGTGACAGGGAGCCGAAAACAAAGCCCCTGTCCGCCCCCACATCGCCGTTGAATCGCGATACCGGTGTCTCTGATCGGCGCCGGCCGGAACTCTTCTTTACCCCTAATTTTTCCATGATCCTGGGGCTCACCATGCTGAACACCTGGCGCGACAATGCACCGGGGAAGCGCGCGAGGTGCAGCGCCGTTGTCGTTGACATCTGCAACCAGTCGGGAATCTCGCCCGCCCTGGCATTGCGGATAGAATCACCGACTGGACGAGGTTTGGCATTGGGTTCGAAATCGCACAGCAGTTCACCCAACTTACTCGCGCCCTGCCCGTCCATCATGCAGTGATGCAGTTTCTGCAGGATGGCGAACTTGCCGCCGGCGAGACCCTCAATAAACCAGAACTCCCACAATGGCTTGCTACGGTCGAGGTGCCTGGAGTATAGGTGTGCAACAACCTCTGAGAGCGCCTCCCTGTCACCGGGTGAGGGCACGGCGATCCGTTTGAAATGATCTTCATAACAGAAGTTTTCAGCCTCCACCCAGTAAGGCATATCGAGAGCCAGGGGCACTTCATGTAACCGCCAGCGAAAATGTGGCACGTCACTGATGCGCTCTATCACTCGTTCGCGCAGGTATTCGAAACTGAAATCCGGGCAGTCGCTTGTATCGAGCACCACCAGGCCGGCAGTGTGGTGATAGACCTCCGCTGTTTCTCCGGCAACGAAAAGTATATCGTCCTTACCAAGTTGTCTTACGGAAGCCATAACGTTTTCCTTGCTACCCAGCAGGCGAAACCTGACATACAACTTCAGTGTCTATCAATCTCCTCACCCCCGATAATGATTTGCATCAAGAGAACAACCGAATCCGATAGCACTGCCCATGAGCAGGGTCGATCTGGACACTACTGGTTAACTTTCTCCAGGTCTGCATAATGGGCTTTGACCTCTTTCTTCAGCACCTTGCCGGTAGCCCCCGTGGGCAACGAGTCCGCACGCGTCCATACTCTTTCCGGCACTTTGTAAGCCGCTAAACGTGTCGCGACAAATTCCCTGAGTCCCTGGCCAGACACTGTGCCTGTCGGCGCAAGCTGGACAGCGGCACATACCTGTTCGCCCAATACCTCATCGGGCAAACCAAATACACAGGCCAGCACCACCTCCGGATGATCTGACAGCGCTGCCTCCACCTCGGAACAGTAAATATTCTCACCTCCGCGGATGATCATGTCTTTCAGGCGGTCGACCAGATAGATAAAGCCCTGGTCATCGATTTTTCCAAGGTCACCGGTGTGGAACCAGCCGTCTGTGAACGCCGCCGCGGTAGCTTTCGGTTTATGCCAGTAACCCTTGACGACATTCGGCCCGCGCACCCACAGTTCCCCTGTCTCGCCCGGGGCAAGCGGCTCGCCCGCCTCGTTAACCACTTTGACATCGCAAACCGGTGAGGCGACACCCACGCTGTCGGGCTTTTCTGCATAGTCCACCCTGCTGTTGGTGGCGATACCCGCCGAGGTCTCAGTAATCCCCCAACCGTTAGAGGCCCCGACCGCCGGCATGGCCGCCGCTATTCTACGCAGCAGGTCAGGCGGCGCGGGGGCTCCCCCGTATCCGATATTGGTGACGGTGGACAGGTCCCGCAGCTCTGTTTCGTTCACGTCCAGCAGTTGCCTCACCATGGAGGGCACCCCGCTGAAGGTATTGATCTGCTCGCGCTCAATAAGCTCGAGTGCCACCCGTGGTTCCCATTTGTGCATCATCACTATCTTGCCGCCATTGGCCAGGGAGCCCAGCAGCATGCCGTGGCAGCCGGTCACATGGAACAGCGGAACCGTCAGCAGAATGGAGCGCTGGGTTTTCCTCATGCCCATCAGGTCGAACAGCGTGCCACCACTGCGCAGTATCCCCTGCACACCACTGAAGGGCATCGTTAGCGCAGCACTACAGAAGTTGCGGTGTGTTCCCAGCGTGCCCTTGGGAAAGCCGGTGGTGCCGGACGTGTAAAACAGGGTGGCGTTGTCTTCAGGGAACAGGGCCAGGTCGGGCAGCCTCGCACCCTCACTCGCGGTTTGCCACAAGCTCTCTATTGCAGTTGTACCCTCGGGAGCATCCTCACAGCGCACGGCGACGATATGCGTTATCGGCAAGTTCGACTTGATTTCCCGCAGCCGTTCCAGCCGCTCCGCATCGGCGAACACCAGAGTGGCGCCCGAATCCTGTAAACCGTACTCAAGTTCTTCGCTGAGCCACCAGGCATTCAGCGGTACAACCACCGCCCCGGCCGCTGCCGCTGCCCAGAAGGCGATCGACCACTCCGGATAGTTGCGCATGGCGATTGCTACCCGATCACCCTTTTTTATATCAAACCGCTGGACCAGCTGTTGCGCTACAGCCGACACGCGCCGGTAGTGCTCCGCATAGCTGAGGCGCTCATCGCCGTACACGATAAAATCCGCCTCGCCGTATTTCAGGCTGGCCTCCACAAGTGCCGCCATGGAAGGCGCCGCCTTCTTCCAACTCCGGATGCTGCGGCCCTCAACAGTGACATGCTCGATCTCGAAGGGCATGCCCGGCGCACACATTGCACTCCTGATGTCATCGAAAGAGGGCCGGGGTGCGATTTTTGGAAACCGTTTGTGGAGCTCCGACCTGACGATAAAACCCAGCAATTTTAATGGCGAATGCATAGTATTCTTCTCAATGGCGATGAGCAGGCACAGCCCATCCGTACTACCGATACCTGTCATTGGGGTATATGACAGCCTTTGCCATTGAGAACCATGATTCAGGACAAGGAATGACTCGCTACCGATTACCAGTTGACAGGGATCACCGGGTATTCCAACCTAGCAGCGTTTACTGACACACTATATTGCGTATATCGTCATCATCTACTACCAGATATTGGTAGTATCCTGGCGTTGCCGATGGTTGCAAAGCTCGACAAATGATACGAACAACACATACCGACAGGTGACGAACATGCAGGTTCTGCCATTCATAGACAAGACAACTGCGGACCCGGTCCCCTTCCAGGATGCCGCCCTGGACATCTGGCGACAAAAATACCAGCTGAAAGACCACCAGGGGCAACCGCTCGACGCCGATTTGCCAGCGACCCTCGAACGGGTTGCCCGGACACTGGCGGAACTGGAGAATGAGGAGAACCGTGATCACTGGTATCAGCGCTTCCTGTGGGCATTGCAGCAGGGAGCTATCCCCGCCGGACGAATACTCTCCAATGCGGGGGCGGGTGTACACAAGCCCGCTACGTCCACAATTAACTGCACGGTGTCCGGCAGTATCCACGATTCAATGGACGATATTCTTGGCAAGATTCACGAGGCAGGGATCACGCTCAAGGCCGGTTGCGGCATCGGTTACGAATTCTCCACACTGCGTCCGCGCAACTCCCAGGTAGCGGGCTCAGGCGCCGAGACCTCAGGCCCCCTGTCGTTCATGGATGTGTATGACAGCATGTGCTTCACCATTTCCTCTGCCGGCGGTCGGCGCGGCGCGCAGATGGCGACCTTTGACGTCAGCCACCCCGACGTAGAGGAGTTTATTGCAGCGAAACGCCAGGACGGCAAGCTACGGCAGTTCAACCTGTCTTTACTGATTACCGATGAGTTTATGCAGGCCGTTGCCGACTCAGCGGACTGGCCACTCGTTTTCCCTCTCACGCCAGAGCAAGTGGAGCAGAAAAAGATCGACCTGGCTGACAGCACCCAGGTGGTTTGGCGTGCGTGGCCTACCAGCGCAGACTATATCAGTCGTGACAATGGCGACGTGGCCTGCCAGATCATCAAAACGGTGCCGGCACAGCAGCTATGGGAGAGCATCATGCGCTCGACCTACGATTATGCCGAACCAGGGTTTATTCTTATCGATCGCGTTAACGAGACCAACAACAACTGGTTCTGCGAGAATATCCGGGCCACCAACCCCTGCGGCGAACAGCCACTGCCACCCTACGGCAGTTGCCTGCTGGGTTCCATTAATCTTACCCGCTTCGTGCTGCAGCCCTTCACTGAGAAGGCCCGTTTCGACTGGGATCGTTTTGCAAAAGTTGTCGCGCTGTTCACGCGCATGCTGGATAACGTCGTGGAAATTAATGGCCTGGCGCTGGAAGGCCAGCGCCAGGAAATCGTCCGCAAGCGCCGGCACGGTATGGGGTTTTTGGGCCTGGGATCGACGCTGACCATGCTGCGCATGCGTTACGGTGATCCCGATTCGCTGGAGTTTACCGAAAAGGTATCCCGCGAGTTGGCGCTGGAGGGCTGGCGCGCCGGGCTCGAACTGGCGCGCGAGAAGGGGCCGGCGCCCATTATGGACGAGGCGTTTGAAATCACACCGGAGT
>JAGRIK010000155.1 GCA_020443325.1 Halioglobus sp. | reverse complement strand
TGGAATTACCCGCACGCCAGCTCGCGGCGAGATTGCGCGGTGAAGTCCTGGAAATCAGCTGCGTCGACAAATTCCCGAAGATGACCAACTACGTGGTACCCGGTGGGGTCCGCATCGCCCACACCGCCCGCGTACGACTGGGTGCTTACCTCGGCGAGGGTACCACCATCATGCATGAGGGCTTCGTCAACTTTAACGCGGGCACCGAGGGCCCGGGTATGATTGAGGGCCGTATCTCCGCAGGCGTCATGGTCGGCAGCGGCTCGGACCTGGGCGGCGGGTGCTCAACGATAGGGACACTGTCCGGCGGCGGTAATATCGTGATTTCAGTCGGTGAGAAATGCCTGATCGGCGCCAATGCAGGTATCGGCATTCCACTGGGCGATCGCTGCACCGTGGAGGCCGGCCTGTTTGTCACCGCTGGCACCAAGGTCACGCTGCTGGACGCCGATGGCATGCCGGCAGAGACCGCCAAGGCACGCGAGCTGGCCGGCAAGTCCGACCTGTTGTTCCGCCGCAATTCCAGTACTGGCGCAGTGGAATGCCTGACCAATCGCACAGCCGTAGAACTGAACGAAGAATTGCACGCTCACAACTGAGTTCAACAGCGAGTATTAGGCGACGTGGAAAAAACACTGGAACTTTGTTGCGAGCTGATTCGCCGCGCCTCGGTGACACCTGAGGATGCCGGCTGCCAGGCACTCATGGTGGAACGCCTGCGTGCGATCGGTTTTCAGTGCACTGAACTGGTCTTTGGCGAGGTGCGTAACTTCTGGGCAGAACGCGGCGCGCAGGGACCGCTGCTCGCATTTGCCGGGCATACAGACGTAGTTCCTACCGGGCCCATTGCCAAATGGGATTCCCCTCCGTTCGAGCCCACACTGCGCGACGGCATGCTGTACGGCCGCGGCAGCGCGGACATGAAGGGCAGCCTTGCGGCCATGGTGATCGCCTGCGAGGAGTTCGTGGCCGAACACCCGGAGCACCCGGGCCGTATCGGATTCCTGATCACCTCGGACGAGGAAGGGCCGGCGATGGATGGCACTGTCAAGGTACTCGATCACCTGCGCGAGCACGGCAAACCCATAGACTGGTGTGTGGTAGGGGAACCCTCCAGTTCGCAGGTCCTGGGCGATGTGATAAAAAACGGCCGTCGCGGATCACTGGGGGCCACGTTGACAGTCCATGGCGTGCAGGGGCATATCGCCTACCCTCACCTGGCCGACAACCCGATCCACCGGTTGCTCCCCGCCCTGCACGCACTGACATCGGAGCGCTGGGATTCCGGTAATGAGTTTTTCCCGCCGACATCGATGCAGGTTTCGAACATCAACGGCGGCACCGGAGCCACCAATGTCATCCCCGGCGAAGTACAAGTGGTTTTCAACTTTCGCTTTTCTACCGAGGTGACCGACGGGGAACTGCGTGAGCGAACTGAATTGATCCTGCAGGAACACCAGTTGGACTACACTATTGACTGGCAGTTGAGCGGCCAGCCTTTCCTGACTGCCAGCGGACACCTGGTGGAGGCAGCGGTTGCCAGTATCGCGGACATTACCGGGCATCCCCCTGAACTTTCTACGTCTGGCGGTACCTCTGACGGCCGCTTTATTGCACCCACGGGAGCCCAGGTAGTAGAGGTGGGCCCGGTCAACGCCAGCATCCACAAACTCAATGAGCACGTCCTCGCCGCAGACCTGCCCAGGCTGTCGGCGATTTACAAGGGGATCATGGCCCGACTGCTACTGCAGGCTGTCTAATTGCTGCTGTAACCCCAGGCGCGCTACATTGAGGTTGTCTTCCCCGGGCACAACCAGCACCTTGCCGGAACCCAGTGCATCCAGGCTGGCAGCGACCACGGCTTCGCTGGTCATCCACATACTCTCGGGGACCCGACTGCGGTCAAAGCCCTCTGCCGTCATCGAATCGTGAAATTCGGTTCGCGTAAAGCCCGGGCAGAGCGCCTGTACCTCAATGCCGCTGCCCGCCAGTTCTGCCTGCAGGGACTGAGAGTAGTAGTTCAGGAAGGCCTTGGAGGCGCCGTAGACTGCCATATCCTTACCCGGCACAAGGGCCCCCAGGGAGGAGACATTAATGATTGTCCCGCCGCCCAGTTCGCGCATGAACGGAATTGCCGCACGGCACAACGTAATACTGGCATCGATATGCAGGCTCACCATTGACCGCTGGCGATCGATCGGCAGCGCAGCAAACCGCCCGATAACACCAAAGCCGGCATTGTTGACCAGATAATTCACCGGGCCCTGCTGGCGTATAGCCTCCAGCGTTCTGGCGACGCCCTCAATACTTTCCAGATCGGCTTCAAGGCAATGGACTTCCACAGCGCCTGCCAACTCATCGGCCAGTTCGAGAAGCTGCGCTTTACGGCGCGCGACAGCGATGATGACATCACAACGCGGAGCCAGCTGTCGACAGAACTCCACTCCCAGCCCTGATGACGCGCCGGTGACCAGCGCGACTACTTTGCTAGACATACACTCTCCAGTTTGCGATTGACATAGACATCGTACCGCACTGACTTGCCGCGGATACAATGCGATGGTTCACGTCCCGCAAGACTGGCCGCCTTGGCGGGACGCTTTACGACGACCCGGGGTGTGCCCTGCTGCAGGGCCCACAGCAGCAGCGCGTCGGCATCCGCGGGATCAATGGAACGCTCCAACAGGGTTTGGAATAACGCCATCTCTTTTTTAACCGCCGCACTTTTGCGGCGCGCTGGAAACATCGGATCGAGGTAGATGGTGTCCACATCCGGTATCAGCGTTTGTCCCATTTCACGGGCATCACCCGGAAACAGGCGCATGCGCTGCACCACCGCCGTCAGCCAGGGGTCGCCACTACCCGCAGCCACCGCCAGCCCCGAGCGCAGCAATTCAACGATTACCGGCTCGCGCTCGCACAGCGCTACCTCACAGCCCAGATCAGCGAGCACGAAGGCGTCCGTGCCCAGCCCAGCCGTCGCATCCAACACCCGCAGCACGGTTTTTTTACCGTGCCCAACGGCCTTGCTGAGCAGTTCACGCGCGCCGGAATGACGGCGGTGACGCATCCCCGCACTGCCGAAATCCACCCGTACAGGCCCCGGTGCACCGCGACCTGTAAGCTGAAGACGGCGCGCAGGACCCTCCACAATCAGCAGCGCGGCTGCGGCATCACATTCTGCGGGTTCGACGCCAGTAGCCAGCAGCGGCAGGCCAAGCCGCCGGGCCAGTTCGGCGGCATCGGCATAATCTGCCGCCGCGGCCGCCAACAGCGCCAGTTCAGGCTGTCGGGATGAGTCGTGCAATGGGCAGGGCGCCGGTCATCCGTTCCCACCGCGCGCCAGCATCGCCACCAGACCACGGCAGTTCTCCTGGATCGCGTCCATGTACAGGTGGCGACCACCAAAATGTTCCGCGGCGTAGCGGTGTACACCGTCGAAGTGCCCGTTCAGTCGCACCTCAATTGCGGTACGCATGAATCCGGGTGTCTCATCCAGTAATTGCTCAGGGGTGTGATAGACAATGCCCTTGTAGCCGCTATCGTTGTCGGCACCGGCCAGGCCGCCTGCGGCAAACTCCTCATAGAGGTAATCCCGGCACTTTTGTACGTACGCCAGGTCGGCCATCTGCGCGATAAGGTCTGCGGTACCCAACAATTTCCCGAGCAGGTGCTCACGCTCACTCGCCACCGCCACGTCGGCGGGATCCACCTCGTAGCCTGTGAAATGCATGATCCGTGTGCAGGGGCCGACCATGTAGTCGAGCCCTACCGTCGGCAGGTAGGCAGAGACAAAACGAATGCCGCGACTGACATGTACCCGGGTATAGGCCGCGCCATTCTTGTGACGGCTGTCGCGCGTACTCCTGATGTAACCGGAATCGTGGAACAGGGCAGCGGCAATGCCAATCATCGCCATTTCCGGCCCCAGCGCTTCCTCCGGTGCATGGCTGCGCTGGTGGCCGTCCAGCAGGCGCGCCATCGCCAGCGTCACGTCGAGGACATGCTGCTCGTTATGGTAGCGGACATCGCAAGCCCTGTAGCCGGGATAGGCACCCCTGTAGAGTCGATCAAAATCGCGAAACAACACTTCCAGGGGGGACAAATCGTACCCCGGGTAGCACTCCGCCAGCAGCGCGGTGACAGATTCAGCCACACTCACGGGATCAGACACATCGACCGTGTTACTGACATCCATGTGTCCGGCCCGCTCGAGAATTCCCATACTGGACTCAGTCCTCACCCATTGAATTGGACGGATTTTTCTTGAGTATCCCGGCCAGATCATCAAACAGTTCTTTCGCACTGGGTGCGGCTTTGATCGGTTGCCGGGAAAGCGTTTCGATTGGCTCTTCTTCAATGGCAGCCGGCAATGCGTGCTGGTCCAGGCCGAGCGCCAGTTTTTTGCCCGCAAGGTCTATTTCAATCTGCAGGTTGTAGGCAGTCCGTGCCATACCGTGCTTGTCGACGATGCGAAAACGCCTTGGTCGCGACTCGCCAGCGGACGTCTCACCTTCTGTCAGCCAACAGGAGATATCATCAATACGCTTGCCTGAAAGCTGGATACCCTGCAGTGAGGGCAACATACGGCTGCAGGCGTTGACAAACGTGACCGCAGACACCGCCGTGATCGATTTCACCGAGGTCGTCCCCCAGCGCGCCGGCTCGCAATGGAAATCCCCGATCACGACCTGGTTCGCCTTGGCCACGTCCAGCATGCGTGCCAGGTCTATCGTGACATCGCCCACAATGTAACTGAACACCGAGGGGTTAACGCCCTCCGCCTGGTATAACTCATAGTGACCGGCGATATGATACCCCGTGCGAATCACCGGCACGGTGTGGCCCTTGGACGCCACCTGGGCCACCGTATTATCGGCCACCACCAACAACATGAATACGAACAAGTCCTGGTTGGCACTGGGGCTGAAATCACGGTTCCAGATGTAATAGCCATCGCCCGTCGTGGTGCGCGCGAAGTTGATCTCGATCCCCTGCGCCAGCAACTTGTTGTAGGCGGAGTTGAGGGAGTACGACAGGCTGTTCAACTGGCTCGCCTGCTCAAACGGCGTATACAGGGAAAAGTCGACAATATCGAACAATATGACGGCCCTGTTCTCGACATAACTGAGACCGTAACGCTTGATGACATGCTCTACCGCTTCGAGGACCTGGGGCTCCTCTGACAATGCCGTGTCGAGTTTGATGAAGGTGGGCGAGACATCCAGTCGCGCGCAGATTTCAAACAGGGCCTCCCGTGTTTTGCGCCGCTCGCCCGAAATCAGCCGCCGGATAAATGCCTCGTTCTCGCGGCTTTGATCCGTTGAGGCATCCACGTCGGCACAGTAGTTTCCGAGGAAATAATGGGGCACGAGAATGACCAGTACACCGCGTTCATCGGAGCTCCAGCACAATACGATATTCTGGCCCATGCGCCACTGCCGACGCAGCGTCGTCTCCAGCGACTTGAGGTTTCCACGCTGCACGATGCTGATCGCATTCGGTACATCGTCACCGCCGCCAGCTCCCCTGGCCGCACCGTTTCCCTCGCCAGGCACCGCCTGCCCGGACCCGCCCTTGTCACCGGATGTTGGCATGTCGCAATAAGCCCCCATAGCCTCAAAGTTGTAGTGAAGTAATTCACGACTACTGGCATTATAGGGGTCTGTTGGCGAGGTAGCCATGTCTGGGCTATCAGAACTTGTCACATTTCATCATTCCATGATTAGCAAGGAGCATCTGGCATGCTGCATCGCCTGGTATATTTATTCTTCGTTCCAGCGTTTTTTCTGTTATCTGCCTGTCAGGGCTACGATGTGAAGGTAAATGACAAAGTTGTCTACGCACCCAAACCCCTGTTTCACGATTACACCGTATCCGATGCTGGATTAAACAGCTGCCTCGAACAGGCCATCAATGACGGCGTGATCACCAGCGCGCAGCAATTGACCACGCTCGACTGCAGTTTTGCGGGCATCTCAACGCTCGATGGCCTCGCAGTGTTCAGCGGCCTCATTGAGCTGCGCCTGTCTGCCAACCAGGTACGCAACCTCGTCGAACTCACACAGATCACCTCATTGGAGGCGCTGTACCTCGACGATAACCAGGTCGTTGACCCGGTGCCGCTGGGCCAATTACCGGCCCTGCGCCATCTCGATCTCTCCGGCAATGCCAAACTGCAGTGTCCCCGCCCGGGAAGCCTGGCGCAGGTGACCACGATCATCCTGCCCGAGCACTGCCTCTGACGGCGCAGCAACTCGCCATGCGGCCCGCATGTGCGAAACAGCAGGCTATCGCATGCGCTGGTGCGGGAGAAGTCCGGGGACAATATTGTCGACGGGAACGAGAGGGAATTCACAGTTCCTGCAAAAGTGCGCGAACAGGAAGTGGCTGAATCAACGCCCGGCCAGATCAAGCCAGTCAAAACCACCGGACTGTCCGGCAAAGATCACGCGATCCAGCGTATCCAGCACCGAGAGAAGTGCGCTCTCTGCCTGCGATCGACTGTTGTTTTTCTCACTGATATGCGCCACCACCAGGTGTCGCAATTGCGCGCCGTCGATCTGGCGCAAGAAGTCGGCCGCCTGCAGGTTGTTGAGATGCCCCCAGTCACCCCCGACGCGATGCTTGAGGTGCGGCGGGTAAGGTCCGTCCAGCAGCATGGGGAGATCGTGATTGAACTCCAGTAACAGACTCTGGCATGAGCGGAAGTTATCGATGACATGCGGGGTGATACTGCCGAGATCGGTGAGTATCCCCAGCGTGTGCTCGCCGCAGCTGAGCCGGTACTGGCAGGGTTCCACCGCATCGTGCGGCACGGCCACCGCCTTGATGGACAGGCTGCCAATCGCCAGCGTGTCCTCGCAGTTGAACAGGCGTTCGTAACCGCCATCGCAACGACCGGTGCTGTAGGTACCGTGCGTAAGGTAAACAGGAATCTGGAATTTACGTGACAGGGCCGCAACGCCACTGCTGTGATCCGAGTGCTCGTGGGTAACGAGTATCGCGTCCAGCTGTTGCGGCTCAACATTCAGCCTGGCCATGCGCCGTACCGTTTCCCGCAGGGAAAAACCGCAGTCAATCATGACCAGGGTGTCCCCCGCTCGCACCAGCGTAGCGTTGCCCTTGCTACCCGACCCGAGGGAGGCGAACTGCACTAGTCAATATTGCCCTTGATCACAGAGAGAAGTTGCTGGCCATCACGGTTATCAAACGGAATACTCGTATCCTGTGGTCGCAGGTGAATGGTCACAGCATCGGCCGAGACAGTCTGCACCGTAACCACAAAGACCTCGCCGACCATCGGTCTGTCATCATCGCTATTCCACAGCGATCCCCACCAACCCAGCTCTTCCGCTTCGGCCTCGCCTGTGAAGAGCACATAGTAGGTTCCAGCGCTGCGATCTTTATCTGTTATGTCGAAGGAGGCCTCCTCCAGTGCGCGCCCGAGCGACGCCCAGGCGCGATCAAATGGCAGGTCCAACTGCAGGTAGTTGGAGCCATCCGGCGCTTCCAGCATTGCGATTTTACCACCCGCACTGATCCCCTGTTCGGCGATCATGGAGACTGGTGCCGAGTCGGCGCTGTCAGCCAGATACTGCGAGACGGCCCTGAGCATCTCCGCGGCCTGGGCGGGATCATCGGACTTGGCAGGCCATGCGCTGTCACCACCGGTCTGGCTCATCTGCAGTACATGCAGCTCGCTGGTACCGCGCTGCACGCCCTGTTCGATGCGAAACTGGAAGCGACTGGTCAGGTTCTCGCCCTCGACCGTCAACCAGTTGGTTTCCATGACACCGGCCTGGGCATCGGCGCGGGCAACCTGCATACCCGAGGCCGACATGAAATTACGCACCTGCGGCCATACCTGCCCGGGCGCAATGCCGATCAGGGCCCAGCTGGCATCGCCCAGTTTCTGGATACGAACCACATCCGAGCCGGCCCCGGCAGACAGGGGCGCCGGTTTAGGCACCTCGAACTCGCCCTTTGACAGGAACTTGTCCTCGACCGGCGGAATCACGTAGATCTCGCGCAGCGGAACACTTTTCATACCGGGAGGCACAGTAATCGGTGGCAGTTCGGAGGCTGCCTTGTAGTCTTCAGAGCGGTCGCGAAAAATACCGTCATCGCCAAAAATATAGCCGCAACCCGCACCCGAGAGCATCAGGGCACTTACCAGAACAGATTGCACGACTCTCTTCAGCATCACTTTCAAACTCCTGCAGTATCTAGGGCATCAATAACCTGGGCGTGGTAGCGCTCATCCAGGGTCGTCAGGGGCAGGCGTATCCCCTCGCCGATCAGGCCGCGCTGGTACAGGGCCCACTTGACGGGAATCGGGTTCGACTCCAGAAACAGCGCCTTGTTCAGCGGCGCCAGCCTGGTATTTATCGCCTCTGCCTTAACCCGCTCTCCCGCCAGGGCCAGCGCACAAAGCTGTGCCATCAGGGAGGGTGCAACGTTGGCGGTCACGGAGATATTGCCCATTCCACCGGCGAGCATCAGCTCCATCGCCGTTGGATCGTCGCCAGAGTAGATCGCTATCGACTGGCCACAGCGCTGGATTAAATCCACACCGCGCGCGAGATCACCGGTAGCATCCTTAATGCCGACGATATTGTCCAGCTCGGACAGCCGAATAACGGTGTCATTACTCATGTCGACAGCGGTACGCCCCGGCACATTGTAGAGTATCTGCGGCACTGCCACGGCATCGTTGACCGCCTTGAAATGTTCGTAGAGGCCGCGCTGTGTCGGGCGATTATAGTAGGGTGTCACCAACAGGCAGGCAGCGGCACCGGCAGCGGCAGCGGCCTCCGTTAACTCGATCGCTTCCCAGGTAGAATTCGCGCCGGTACCCGCCACGACCGGCATTCGCCCGGCGGTATGCTCCACGCAGAACTTGATGACCTCACAGTGCTCGCTGACATTGAGGGTAGCGCTCTCCCCGGTGGTGCCCACAGCCCCAATGGCAGCGGTGCCCGCCTCGAGATGCAAATCCAGGAGCCGCTCCAGCGCCTCCCAATCGACGCTGCCATCGGCATACATTGGGGTAACCAGAGCGACAATACTGCCGGTAATCATTTACTCTCTCCGCATCATGACTATTGGGGCGCGAGTCTGGCACCCGCACTCGCCGGGGGGAAGCCCGCCATTATCCATGACGGCACCAGGATAACAACCTTGTAGGCTAAAATGAACGATAGCGGGATACCATCCCCGACGACGTATCAACTTTGGAGAGTGAGACCATGTCCATCAATAATGTCATCTGCCTGGCACTGCTGCTCTGCACTTGCTGGGTATCCACCCCGAGCCTGGCCGAGCAACCCGTCAGCATCGGCGAACTGTCCATTGTGGACAAGCAGTACATGCAACAGCAGCGCCAGTCCCTTCAGGATCTCGCCGCGAGCAATCTTGGCCGGCAGTTCAGCGGCGACAGGGATCGCGATCTCGAGCTGTTGCAGGCGCTGCTCGACCAGCAACTCGTGCGCTCCGACCAGGTGAGCGAGCTGCAGGCCATGGGTGTGGTACTGGGCGATCTACTGGCATCAGATCTCGGCATGCACTGGGTCGTCTATGAGGACAGCGCGGGGCGCAGCCGTGCGCTGCGTTTGCAGGACAGCGAAAACTACCTGTTCCCGGTCACGATGATTGCCAGGCGCCGGGAAGTGGGCGACCAGACACCCGTAGCGGACATCTACCAGAAAGCCTGCGACATCATCGACAACAGCCGGCCCACGCTGCAGTTACAGTAGCGCATGGTATTTGCGGGGAGCAGCCAGTAGACTTACTGTTTCGGCAATAGCCAGCGAAGCAGCATGAGTTCACAGCCACCTGAGTACAGCTTGCACGAGGACGAACAGGGTACCGCGACGCTGGTGCTCTGCGGTGACTGGCAGCAGGGTCAGCACCCTGCAAACTTCAGTCACGTGGAGCCCGAGCTGGCAGGCCTTCACCTGAACCACCTCACGACGGACGGATCGGCACTGGGCGAATGGGATTCCATGCTGATGGGCTTCCTGTTGCAATGCCACGACTACTGCGCCGCCCAGGGCATCGCATTCGATATCCGCGGCATGCCCGGCGGCGTGGAGCAACTGCTTGCCGTTGCCACCGCAGTGCAGCCCCGTCCGGCAGACACCCAGGAGCATCCCTCCTCCTGGCTGGCAAGCCTGGAGCCCGGCCGCCTGGCGCGCGAGCTTACCGAATACCTCAAGGAATCACTGGCATTCACCGGTGAAGTGACGCTCGCCCTGGTGCGCCTGGCCGGCGGCAGGGCCAACACGCGCTTCGTCGATTTCAAGAATTTTTGCTATCAGGCCGGCCCCCACGCTTTCGCCATCATCAGCCTGACCAGTGTCCTCGTCGGTATGATCCTGGCTTACCTGGGCGCCGTGCAGTTGAAACAATTCGGGGCAGAAGTCTACGTCGCGAACCTCGTGGTCATTGGTATGCTGCGGGAGATGGGCGTATTGATGACCGCCGTGGTGATGGCCGGACGCACGGGTGCGGCGTACGCTGCCCAGCTGGGAACAATGCAGACCAACGAAGAGATCGACGCGATCACTACCATGGGCATTTCCCCGATAGAGTTCCTGGTGCTGCCGCGCATGTTGGCGCTGATCGTGATCATGCCCCTGCTGACGTTGTACGCCGACCTGCTGGGCATTGTCGGTGGTGGCATTGTGGCGGGAGGCATGGGCATCACTCCCATTCAATACATCACCCAGGGCGAGACCGCGCTGAGCTTTTCGCATGTCGCGGTGGGCCTGCTGAAAGCGCTGGTGTTCGCGGTGCTCATCGCCATCGCCGGTTGCCGGGCGGGCATCAATTCCGGCAGGAGTTCCGCGGCGGTAGGCCAGGCGGCAACGAATGCCGTGGTCACCGCGATCGTCTACCTGATCGTCGCAGACGCCGCAATCAACATTATTTTCCAGCAGCTGAAAATATGACAGACACCAACCCACAGGCAGCGCACATCGAGGTCCGCGATCTCACGATGGCCTATGGGACGTCAGTGATCCAGCGCGACCTCAACTTCACCATTAACCAGGGCGATATTTTTGTCATCATGGGCGGCAGCGGCTGTGGCAAGAGCACGCTGTTAAAGCACATGTTGGGCCTGCTGAAACCCAGTAGTGGGGACATCCTGTACAGCGGCAACAGTTTTTTCCAGGCCAGCGAAAGCGAACAGGGTGCGATGCGCCAACGCTGGGGAATCACCTATCAATCCGGCGGCCTGTTCAGCGCGATGACGCTGGCGGAAAACATCACGCTGCCGCTGGAACTCTATACCCGCTACACACCTGCCGAGATCACCGATATCGTTGCCTACAAGCTGGCGCTGGTCGGCCTGGCGGGCTACCAAACCTACTATCCGTCGGAGATCAGCGGGGGCATGCAAAAGCGGGCCGCGCTGGCGCGTGCTATCGCACTGGATCCGGACATCCTGTTTTTCGATGAGCCTTCCGCCGGACTGGACCCGATCAGCTCGCGCCTGCTGGATGAACTGATCGTCCAGATAAAGGAGTCCATGGGCGCTACAGTGGTGATTGTGACGCACGAACTGCCCAGCATTTTCGCCATCGCAAATAACTCCGTGTACCTGGATAACATCAGCCATACGATGATCGCCTATGGCAACCCCACCGACCTGCGCGACAACAGTACCGAGCCGGTGGTGAGGCAATTTCTGACACGCAGCGCCGCAGCCGCCATTGAGGACAAGCCATGAGTGAAAAACAGCAAACCGTCGCCATCGGGGCCTTTGTGCTCGGCGCGGGCCTTATCGCCATACTCCTCCTGATTTACCTGCTGGGGTCCGGGTTCGGCAAGACCGAAAAAGTCGTTATGGTGTTCGACGGCTCAGTCAAGGGACTCAACGTCGGCGCGCCGTTGGCGCTGCGTGGCGTAAAGGTGGGAGAGGTGACCGATATCGACCTGATTCTGGACTCGGCAAAAACTAACGTGATCATGCAGATTGAAGCCAATTTTGACGCCCAGAATATTCACCGCAAAGGCATAACCGAAACCGACCTGACGGAGGAACTGATCTCCCGGGGACTGCGGGCGCAGCTCAACAGCCAGAGCCTGCTGACCGGCTTGTTGTACGTCGAGCTCGATTTCCATCCCGAGAGCCCACTCAACCTAGTAGATATCGACTCGCCCTACCTCCAGTTCCCCACGATACCGACCAACCTGGAGCGTATCACCAAGAAGCTGGAAGACCTCGATATCTCGAAGCTCACCGACGAGCTGGAAAGTATCAGCAACGGCGTGAACACCCTTGTCAGCAGCAAGCAATTCCAAAATCTCCCCGCCGATCTCGCAAACACACTCGAGTCCGTGCGGGAGTTGGCGAGCCAAATGCGGACACAACTGTCCAGCAGTGGCCCCAAGCTGAACACCGTACTGGACGAAGCGGCAGTCACCGTCGCCAGCGCGAACGCACAAATACCCAAGCTCGCAACACTGGTTCAAACCAACCTGAAAACACTCAATGAAGCGATTGCCGCGTTTGAAAAAGGCATGAACGGCATCGATGGGCTGGTGTCCCCGGATTCGGCGACACTGTACCAGTTGAACATGGCGCTACAGGAAATGACCCGGGCCGGCAGATCCCTGCAGGCACTGTCCAACACACTGGAAGCACAGCCCGAATCACTGCTTCGTGGCAAGCGTGGAGACACAGAATGAACCGTAAAACCCTGTCACTGACCTCGGCACTTACACTGGTCCTGCTACTGGCGGGTTGCGGCACCAGCCCGCCGAATAACTACTACCTGCTGTCCGCCCATGAATTCTCCGGCGCCGGCGGCGAGACCCCTTCGGTAGGCGTCGGCCCGATAGAAATCCCCGCCTACCTGGACCGCAACAGCATGGTCTACAACCGCGCCGGAAACTCCCTGCAGGTTGCCACGCTGGACCTGTGGGCAGAGCCCCTCGTCAACGGGGTTGAACGCGTGATGGTGCTCAATCTGGCGGGACTATTGAATACGCAGGACGTACAGTCTTTTCCCTGGCACCCCCAGCGGGCGCCGCAGTACGGCGTAAAAGTCAATGTACTGCAATTGGAAGCCTCTGAGCAGCAGGTGTCGCTCACCGCAGAGTGGCTGGTCTACCAGCCGGGCGACTCAGCACCTATCAAACGCCGCATCAGCCAGCTCCAGGCCAACCTGGGAGCGGGCACACCCGAAGCCGAGCAGGTGGCCGTTGCCTACAGCGATCTGTTCTACCAGCTGAGCGAACTCATCGCTGCAGCCATCACGGCAGACCGCAGTGGTTCTGGCGAGCGGTAGGTTCTCCTGCTACATATGGCAGAAACTCAAGCAGCCCTGAGAGACTGAGGCGGGAAATTGAATGCTATAGGGGTGGGACTGTGCGAGGCATGGATGCCGAGCTCAAGCCCCCATGGATGGGTTTACGGCGTGTCCCACCCCTATAGCATTCAATTTTCCGCCGTCTCGAGGCAAAGTACTCGAAGCTTCAGTTAGCGTCATGCGCTAGAGGCGCTAGAAATCATCCGGCCGGAGCATGGCATCGGAACCGCCGTCGACAAAAAACAGCGAGCCGCACAGGTAGCTCGCCTCGTCACTCAGCATGAAACGCATCACATTGGCGATATCGGCTGGCTGGGCGGTTCTGCCCACTGGAACCATATCGCCGAATTCCTTCATCGCGCTGCCGAGTTCGGCATCGGCGTAGACACGCTCTGTGAGTGGCGTCATCGTGATCCCCGGTGCCACCGCATTCAGGCGCACGCCGCCGGCGGCATACTCCACGACATGGCGGCGCATCCACATGGTCACCGCGCGCTTGGAGCCGGCGTAGGCAGTATGTCCGTCGCGGCCGTCAATTTCGGTGCACGCGGCTTCCTCGTTACCCGCCAGACAGGACTGGACATAGGAATCATCGGCCTGGATCATCGGCGCAGAGTTTGACGAGACAAACAGCACACTGCCCTTTTTCTTTTCCAGCAGGTCGCGCAAACCTTCCACGGTGGCGACCACTGCAAAATAGTTGACCTTCGCTATCAGCGACAGGGGTTTGGCCACCGGCGGCAGGCCCGCACAGGGAATGAAACCGTCGAGGCCGTCCGGTGCAAGCGCGCGCACGCCGTCAACGGCGGCTTTTCGCCCCTCTGCGGTGGACAAATCAGCGAGGATATCGCCCTCTTTGATATCCACCGATATCACCTTGTGGCCAGCGCCCTGCAACTGCTGTTTCAATTCTGCACCGATGCCTGTCGCACCGCCTGTCATCGCATATGTCCGCATAGTCGTTTCCGCCTTATTGATTGAGTGCTAATTCTGAACAGTGTCGGGATTTTCTTCCAGTACGTGGCTCGGTGGAATGTGCCAGACGGCCAATTATCAATACCGAGACGCGTTACTTTCCGAGACCAGCCGTGAAAGACGCTTACTTAAAGCCTAAACGGAAGCTATGAAGGAGGGAAATTGAAAGGCATGGGGTTGGGACTGTGCGAGGCATGGATGCCGAGCTCAAGCCCCCATGGAGAGTCTGCCCCTCTTTATGGGCATGGGTTCACGGCGGGTCCCAACCCCATGCCTTTCAATTTCCCGGGGGCCTCAAAGCCCAAGTAAGTGCCAATCAGGCCAGCTCGAAGAAAACCAGTGGCGCGTTTCAGGAAAGCATGACCTCATCGCCGATCCCTGCCATTGCATCCGGATCCTTGTTGCGAGCATTGCTGACGCTTCGCGGCAGCGGTTTCAGCAGCAGCGGGGCCTTCAGTTCGCTGCGAAAAATGTCATCATCCGGGGCGATGGCCTGGCTGTTGTCCAGCCAGCGCGTGTGCTCGTCTGTGCCCAGTATTACCGGCATGCGCTTGTGCCACGGTTTGAATGCCGGCGCCGCTGCGGTCGTCACGAGGGTGCAGGACAGGAGCGGGGTATCGCCCCCCTCCCACACATCCCAGAGTGCCGCGACCGCCAGGGCCTGTTGTTCGTTGGAGATCAGCCAGGGCTGCTTGATGCCCTCCTCCATACGCCATTCGATAAAGCTGCTCATCGGGACCAGCCCGCGCTGGCGCCGGAAGGGGCCGCGAAATGCCGGGCTTTTGGCCAGTGTCTCGCTGCGGGCATTGAACATGGAGTAGGCCTGGCTCACCTCTTTGGCCCAGGAGGGGGTCAGCCACCAGCGCGCGGCGCCGACGACCGGCCCGGCGTCGCCCAGCCGCACTAATGTGACCTGCTCGGTGGGTGCGACATTCACGGCCTGGGGCAGTGACAAATCGATTCCCAGGTCTCGCAGCAGCTGCTGCAGGCCGGGGCTGTCGATTACATTAAAACGTCCGCACATTGGGGCACTGTGCCCAAAGTCGGGGACCGGGGCAAGCGCAGGTCTGCCATAGTAGACCCGTCGCAGCTTGTCTCGCGCCGGGGGAATGCATCCTTGCCTCGAAGCTCCGGCCAGTAGTACCCTGTCCCACGTTTTTTCCGGGAGTCAACCATGAGCCAAAAACCACAGGTCCCCGCCATCGAAGGCTGGCACACCATGGCGGCGAAACCGCATCTCATCGGCACGCAGTGCGCAAGCTGCGGCACGTATTTTTTCCCCAAGCAGAACGATTATTGCCGCAATCCACAATGTGACAGTACCGATTTCCGCGAGGTTGAACTGAGCCGTACCGGCCAGATCTGGAGTTACACCAACGCCTGTTACAAACCCCCTGCCCCCTTTGTCGCAAACGAGCCTTTTGAGCCATACGCGATCGCTGCGGTGCAACTGGAAAAAGAGCAAATGGTAGTGCTCGGCCAGGTCGTCGAAGGCGTATCGGTCGAAGACCTGAAAGTCGGCATGTCGATGGAACTGGTGCTGGAAGCGCTGCACGAGACCGACGACGACATCAAGGTCACCTGGAAGTGGCAACCCGTGGCGCAATAGCCGCCCACTGAATCTGGAGCAACGTTTTATGTCCAAAGAAATTGCCATTCTCGGCGTCGGCATGCACCCCTGGGGCAAGTGGGGCCACAATTTTGTACAGTATGGCGTCGCTGCAGCTCGCGAAGCACTGGAAGATGCGGGCGTCCCCTGGCAGGACATTACCTATGTGTCTGGTGGTGCCACCATCCGCAATGGCTATCCGGGCTATGTGGCCGGCGCAACATTTGCGCAAGCGCTGGGCTGGCAGGGAGCAGAGGTGAATACCTCCTACGCGGCCTGTGCGTCCGGCTCGCAGGCGTTGGCGGCGGCGCGCAATAAAATCCTTGCCGGTGAATGTGAAGTCGCGCTGGTCGTGGGCGCAGACACCACGCCCAAGGGTTTCCTGGCGCCTGCCGGCGGCTATCGCCCGGATGACCCGGACTGGGTGCGGTTCTACCTGGGGATCACCAACCCGACGTATTTTGCCCTTTACGCAAGGCGCCGCATGGATCTCTATGGCGACACGCTGGCAGATTTCGCCGCGGTCAAGGTCAAGAACTCTCTGGCCGGTAGCAAGAATCCACGAGCGCGTTATCGCAAATGCTTTACCGCTGAAGACGTCGCGGCATCGGCCATGGTTGCCGACCCCCTGCGCCTGATGGATATCTGCGCCACCAGTGACGGCGGCGCAGCGATGATCGTGTCCAGCCTGGAATACGCTCGCAAGATCGGCAAGGCCGATGCACCGCGGGTGGCCGCGATTTCCCTCGTAACGCCGACCTTCGCCAGCAGCGTGGTGGAAATGCCGGATATCGCCACGGATTCAGCGGCGGCAGAGGGTGTCCAGGCGCAGGCCTACCGCGCCAGCCTGCCCGTCAAAGCCTATGAGGAAGCGGGCATTGGTCCATCCGATGTCGACCTGGCCGAGGTCTACGACCTGTCGACCGCGCTGGAACTGGACTGGATCGAAGACTTGCAGCTGGCCCCAAGGGGTGAGGCTGCGGCGCTGCTGCGCGCCGGCGACACGGCTCTCGGCGGGAAGATACCGGTGAATGTCTCCGGCGGACTCGCCTGCTTCGGTGAGGCTGTGCCGGCACAGGCACTGGCGCAGGTCTGTGAATTGACCTGGCAATTGCGCGGCCAGGCCGGTGATCGGCAGGTGCAGGGCGCGCGAGTCGGGATAACTGCCAACCAGGGCCTGTTTGGCCACGGCAGTTCCGTCGTCGTCAAAAAGTAGTCGCAACAGCACCCCGCACGCTCAGGGCTCGCGCACAGAGGCCTGCTTGAGGTAGGCGATCAGGTCTGCCCGCTGCTGGGCATCGGGCACGCCCAGGCTCATCATGGATGAGGTGGGAAACATCGCCATGGGGTTTTCCAGCCACGCAAACATCAACTCGGGTGTCCACACAAATCCGGCAGCCTTGAACGCGTCCGAGTAATAGTCAAAGCCCGGCTGTGTGCCCACCACCTTGCCGAAAATGCGGTGCAGGTTCGGGCCATTATTGTGCCCCATCGCCGCTTCCGGATAGTGGCAGGTGCGACAGGGGCCGAAAACCAGCCTGCCCTTTGCGGGATCTCCGGCTGGCATCGCCTGCTGTGCAGAGAGTGACCCGGCCACCAGCAGCATGCCGCAGAAAACCACCCCCAGCAGTGCGCGTCTCATCCGGACATTCCCCCTCTGGCCGCGGCAGCACGGCCCGCCCGGCGGCCAAAAAAAGTACAGTCTCCCAATGACAGCCCGCTGGCAATATACGGCGCTGTCGGTATCCCGGCGGTGTTTCGCCCGGCAGCGTATAGCCCCGGAATCACCTCCCCGAAACTGCTGAGCACCTCGCCATCAACGCTGGTGTGTAACCCACCAAAGGTGTGCGCGGGAAAGAATGCCTGTGTCGTCGACAGGTCCCAGGCTTTATACGGGGGACCCTGCAGCGGCCTCAGGTACGCCCCGCTCTTGTGGAACATCGGGTCCTCGCCATTGGCGGCGTGCAGGTTGTAGTAGGCCACGGTCTGCTGCAGGGCTCCCTTCGGAAACTCCAGTAACGCCGCGATGTCACCAATGGTGCTGGCCTCTGCCACAGGCAGGAAATTGTCCTGGTGAAAGGCATAGCTGCTGTCGCGATCAGTGATCAACCAGGCGCGACCCTTCTGGTGATACGCGATGGCGTCACCCAGCACACCGTGATAGGAGTCCTCGGGGATAAAGCGCTGCCCCGACGCGTTCACAATGATTCCCGACAACGCGGATTCCGGGGGATAGATGGGTACGATCGCAAAGCCCTCGTTCATCCGCAGCGCCGCCGCACCCACGGCGATTCCCATATTGATGCCCTCACCCAGATCACCGGCATTGCCCCAGGGCACCGAGCACTCGTATAACTGCGGCGCGTAAAGTCTCATCATCTCGCGGTTGTGAATAAAGCCACCACAGGCCAGAACCACACCGCGCTGGGCTGCAATGGCGCGCCGTTCGCCGGCAATGGTGACGATCACGCCGACGACGCGACCATCGTTCTCGACCACCAGGTGATGGGCACCCACACCGCTGTGCATCGTCACGCCCAGGGCTGCAGCCTGCGACAACAACGCCTCCATCAGGCGCCGACCACCATTCATACCCGGCACCCCCGGAACATGGCCACGGGGCGCCGGCTGCGCCAGGTCGCGTGCCGGCCACGCCTGCTCCGTGCCGGAAAAATAGAGTGACTCATCACCCATGGGCAAGCCCTTGGCCAGCGTGAGCTTCTCTGTATAGGGGATGCCCTGCTCTACCAGCCAGTCGAAATGCTCCGCACTGCCCTCACAGTACAGCTGAATCTTTTCGAGAGGGGGGTGCAGGGTCCCTGCCAATGTGAGGAAACGGTACATCTGCTCAACGCTGTCCTGCACGTTGAGTGCTTTCTGCAACGCCGTTCCTCCGCCGGCGTAGACCACCCCACCCGACATGGCTGATGACCCGCCGAACTGGGACAGTGATTCAATCAGCATGACATTTGAACCGGCCCGGCGCGCCTCGATCGCGGCGCTGACACCCGCCGCACCGGAGCCAATGACCAGTACGCCTGTTCGCATATCCCAGGATTTCACCGCCGAACGCGGCATTGCTGCGGCCCCGGTTGCAACAGTCGCCCCCGTGGCGGCCAGGCCACCCAGCAGCCTGCGGCGGGTTACTCCTTGATCACCGGCGCTCATCAGGGGTGCCGAATATAATCCAGGCGATTATTGATCATGTACAGCCGGTGACGCCCGCCTTCTGCATCCACGGCGACACTGTCGTAACCGGCATCGCCCTCGTACAGGAAACAGATGCCATCGTCGACACCGACCATGCGCGGGGCGTACATCACGGCCTCCCGGCCCCCCATGCGCTCCCGCGCCTGGGCACAACTGTGGCAGTCTGCGATGTCGGCAAGGCTGACATAGGTCGGCGGCATCAGGCGCAGTGGGTGATCGTCGTGGGCAGATTCGAAGATCGCCGTCTCGGGACTCACCCAGCGGTGTCTCGCGATCTCGCCGCCGTCGACAACCACCTCCTGTCCGTCCTCCAGTATGGTGAGAAAAAACCAGGTAGCGAAACGCCGCTTGGCACCTTCCGGCGTGGTCCAGTGCGACAGGTACACGAGTTGCTCTGCCGTGACATTCACGCCAGCTTCCTCCTGGGTCTCACGAATGGCAGCGTTAACCGCTGCGCGGTAATCGTCGCGATCATCCGGGTAATCGGCCTCGTCCACCTTCCCGCCGGGAAACACCCACATGCCACCCATATGCTGGACCGTCTTGTTGCGCTGCACCAGCAGTGCTTCGAGGCCTGCATCGCCATCGCGCACCAGTACGACCGTAGCCGCAGGATAGACGGGCTCTACAATATCACTCGTTTCCAGCACAAAAGCGCCTCCTTCTGCTCGAATGGGGGAGTCTGCATCAACGCGAAAACCGTCAGGGGAAAAACCGGCTGATGGTATCGATCACACAGGCGGGGCGATCACCGCCCTCGATCTCAATCGTCATACGGACAACCACCTGCACACCGCCTTTTACCTCCTCGGCACTCAGGATTTCCCCGCCACCGCGCACCCGACTGCCCACTGGTACCGCTGCCGGAAAGCGCACTTTATCGCAGCCGTAGTTGACCCCCATGGAGGTGTTTTCAACGCGCATAATCTGCGGCAGGAACAGGTTGGCCATCGACAGGGTGAGATAGCCGTGGGCAATGGTCTTACCGAATGGGCCTGTTGCCGCCTTCTCCGGATCGACATGTATCCACTGGTGATCACCCGTGGCATCGGCGAAAAGATTGATACGCTGCTGGTCGATCTCCTCCCAGTCGCTGAACCCCAGGTGTTGGCCCACCGCCCCAAGGAGCGCGGCCGGGTTCTCAAAAGTTGTGGTCATGGATTGCTGTCTCCTGGCTCGAGAATGACTGGGCACTATACCACTGTGCAACAGGACTTTAAGCGCTTTCTGCCGCCCGGCTCGCACGCCTTCATTACCAGTATTTAACAGAATTGCGGGGGCAAAATGTGGTATAAATGCGCCCCTTGTAGATTGGTGGCCCGCCCTGACTCGTCCTTGGCGTCCAATTTCCTCGCACTCGTATTGGTAGCTATCGTGATCTCAAGAAAGAAACAGATACTCATCTCAGTTACTCTGCTGGCAATCTCCACCGCCATCACAACTGCCCTGTACCTGAATCGCCCCCCCGCTAAAATCGCCGAGCCCGAGCACCTGCAGGTGTCTGTCGACGTCGCCGAGGTGGTCAAGGAAAAACTGCGGATTGAGGTGCAGGCCCAGGGCACGGTTTCCCCCATGCAGGAAACCTCCATTCTGTCCGAGGTCAACGGACGCATCATCGAGGCCTCTCCATCGTTTGCCGTTGGCGGTTTTGTCAGCAAGGGCGAAGTGCTTTTACGCATAGACCCCAGGGATTATGAGACCAACCTGCTGCGTGCCGAAGCGGCGCTGAAATCAGCGGAGAGCAATCTGGCGCAGGAAAAAGGTCGCGCACAAGTCGCCGAGAAAGAGTGGCAGCGATTACCCGAGGGCAGCCAGCGCAGCCAGGAGGCAAAGGATCTCTATCTGCGCAAACCACAGCTGGACCAGGCCCAGGCCCAGATGCTGGCGGCACAGGCGGATCTCAATACCGCGCGGGACAACCTCGAGCGTACGATCATCCGGGCGCCTTACGAGGCGTTAATCCGGGACAAGCACGTGGAGCTGGGGCAGTTTGTCGCGGCGGGCAGCCCGATCGCTGATATTTTTTCGGTGGAATATGCCGAAATTCGCCTGCCTATTCCCCAGAACAAACTCGCGTATCTGGAACTACCCTCCCTGAGTGGCACTGACAATGGCTCGCCCATCGATGTTTACACCGATGTCGGCGGCGAGGTCAAACACTGGACGGCGCAGTTGCACCGTACCGAGGGCGTATTCGACGAACGCTCCCGCGTACTCTATGCGGTCGCCCGCATCAAGGACCCTTACGCCCTCCATCATCCGGGTCGCCCACCGCTGCGCATCGGCACCTTCGTTAACGCCAATATCCAGGGCAGGGAGATTGAAGACATCATCACGCTACCCCGCTTCGTCATGCGCGCCGGCAACAACCTCTGGGTCGTTGATGACAGCGGGCATCTGCGAAATCGCCCGGTGACGCTATTGCGCACGGGTGGCGACCTCGTCTACATCAGTGACGGCCTGGATAACGGCGACCTCGTATCCCTGACCACACTGGACAGCTCCTTTGACAGCTCAGAAGTCACTATCCAGTCCACCACGCCCAGCAATATGCTGGATCAGCAGGGCCGCCCCAAAGCGCAATCGGATGATAAAAAAGCTGGCAAAGTCACTGCCGCTGTAGAGCCCGTCTCCAGCGACAGCGAGGGCGGTTGATGGAAGAGCCTGTCAAAAAAGGGATCATCGCCTGGTTCGCCTACAACCCGGTGGCCGCCAACCTGCTGATGCTGATTATCATCGTGGTCGGCCTGGGTTCGGCGTTCACTATCCAGCGCGCGATGTTTCCCGCCATCGAAATCGAGGCCATCTTTATTGACCTGGCCTACCCCGGCGCTGCGCCTGAAGAGGTTGAGCAGGGTGTCGTACTAAAAGTTGAGGAAGCGATTAACGATATCGAGGGCATCAAGCGGGTGGAGTCCGACTCATTCCAGTCCGGCGCAAGAATGTGGATAGACCCACAGGACGGTGTCAACCTGGACAAATTGATGGCCGATATCCGCAATCGAATCGACGCGATACAACATTTTCCGCAGGAGGCTGAGAAGCCTATCGTCAGCCAGCCTGAGGTGATGTTTCCGGCACTCACCCTGCAGTTGTCGGGCAATATCGACGAACGCAGCCTGAAATCGCTGGCCGACGAGATGCGGCGCGAATTACTCACCTACCCCGCTATCTCAGCTGCCGCCGTGGTAGGCGCGCGCGACTACGAAATCGCTATCGAAATTTCCGAACAGCTCTTGCGCGAATACCACCTGACACTGGGCGAGGTCGCGAACATTATTTCAGCCTCGTCGCTGGATCTTCCGGCGGGTTCTGTGCGCACGGAAAATGGCGAGATCATGCTGCGCACCACTGGCCAGGCTTACGTCCAACAGGATTTCGAGAATATCGTGCTCAAGACCTGGCCCGATGGCACGCGCCTGCTGCTCAGCGATATCGCCTCAGTAGCCGACGGCTTCGTTGATGCCGCAGGGTTCGCGGCGTTCAACGGCACCTATTCCCTGGGTATCAATGTTTTCGCTATGGGCAAGCAGGACATCATCGAAACAGCCGACGATGCCAAAGCCTTTGTCGCAGAACGCGCGGGGCATTTGCCGCAGGGCGTCACCCTCGATGTGTGGAATGACGCCACATACTACCTCAATGGCCGCCTGGGCATGATGGTGAAAAACCTGGCGATGGGTGCGTTGCTGGTCTTTATCATCCTGGCGCTGTTTCTCGAAATCAAACTGGCCTTCTGGGTCATGATGGGCATACCGGTGTGCTTCCTGGGCGCGATGGCCCTGATCAACACGCCCTATATTCACGCCAGCCTGGACATGATCAGTATCTTTGGCTTCATCCTGGTGCTGGGTATCGTCGTGGACGACGCGATCATTATGGGCGAGAGCGCCTACACCGAACAGGAGAAACACGGCCACAGCGTGGAGAGCGTGGTGAGGGGTGTTTACCGCGTGTCCACTCCCGCCACGTTCGGCGTACTGACAACCATCATGGCGTTTCTCCCCACACTGTTTGTACAGGGGGTCTTCGGCGCGTTCCCGGCCGCCTGCGGCTGGGTCGTTATCCTCTGCCTGTGCTTCTCCCTGGTTGAATCAAAATGGATTCTGCCCGCTCACCTGGCACACAGCAAACCGACCCGGAATCGCCTGCTGCTGCGTATCGACCGCGTGCAGGAAGAGGTGAACTGGCTGCTGTACCATTTTGTGGAATACCGCTACAAACCGTTCATGCTGAAGTGCGTGAATAACCGCTATGTCACGCTGGCCGTATTTATGTCACTGCTGATCCTGTCCTGCGGATTGCTGGCTGGCGGAGCCGTGCGCACCGTATTGTCCCCGGATACACCCGGTGAATTCCTGCAGGTTGAATTGCGTATGGCCGAGGGGATTCCCGAAGAGCGAACACTGGAGGCTGTCGCCATGATCGCCAATGCTTTTCACACGATGGAAGAGGAATACCGTCGTGAGAGCGGGACCGATGAGCGCCTGTTGAACAACATGGCGACGTATGGCTTCAATCGCATCAACGGGCGTATCGACGTGGAGTTGACCAAGGAGGACGAACGTACGATAAACACCCGGGATGTACAGGAGCGCTGGCGGAAGGCGGTCGGCAGGATTCACGGCGCGGAAGTGTTTGCGATCACCAGCGCCGATGGCCCGCAAATGGGGCCGGCGATCGCGTTTGACCTGATGCACACGAATATTGATACCCTGCGCGAGGCGGCGACAGACCTCGAAGAGGCGATGGGGCACTACACCGGTCTCTACGACATCCGCAACGGCGTCAGTGATACCGCTGATGAATTTCATCTTGAGTTGCTGCCCGAGGCTGAATCCCTGGGCATCACACGCTACGACCTGGGCAGCCAGGTGCGGCACGCGTTTTACGGCGCGGAGGCCCAGCGTGTCCAGCGCGGCATCGACGAGATCAAGGTGATGGTGCGCTATCCCAAAGCCGACCGCGAGAACGTCAACAGCCTGAACAACATGTTTATCCGCACACCGTCCGGTGATGAAGTGCCCTTTGAGACCGTCGCGCGTCTCGATGTCAAGCAGGGTCTTCTGAAAGCGACGCGCATCAACTACCAGCGTGCCGCAGAGATCACCGCAGAGGCCAACAAACGCGAAGTCGAGCCCGACAAGGTTATCGCCGATATAGAAGCGAACGTACTGCCGCGCCTGCAGAAAAAATACCCGGGGTTGCGTTACGCGATCTCTGGCATGGCTGAGGAAGAGGCCAAGATGGCCGTCAGCATGATGGTAGGCTTTCCACTGGCCCTGTTTGGCATTTACGCCCTGTTGGCGATTCCGACGAAATCGTATCTGCAGCCACTGATTATCATGGGTGTAATACCGTTCGGTATGATCGGGGCAATTTTTGGACACTGGGTGTCCGGGTACCCGCTGAGCATGATGTCACTCATGGGTGTGATTGCACTGAGCGGTGTTGTGGTCAATGACAGCCTTATTCTGGTGGACTTTGTGAACAGGTCCATCACCAATGGCATAGATCGCCACACGGCCGTGATCGATGCGGGAACCAGGCGTTTCCGCGCGATTCTGCTGACATCGTTGACAACGTTTTTTGGATTGATCCCTATGCTTGCGGAGCGCACCGCCCAGGCGGAGATGCTGGTTCCCATGGCGATATCGCTGGCCTATGGCATCGTGTTCGCGACAGTCATTACGCTGCTGCTGATACCCTGTCTCTACATGATACTGGATGACCTCGCGCAGTGGCGGGCAAACAGGAGTGCATCCCACAGCAGGGCGGTGGGGCAGAACTGAACGCCAGTTAGCGTACTGCCCCGCAGCTGATGCATCGTACATAGAGGTTTGCCGGATCCTGCAGGCTGCCCAACTCCTCTACCGCGTTGCGCACCGGCTCCAGTAATCCCGACAGTGCAGTGCTGAGGCCAGAATCCGTCCACACGTTCAGGCTGCCGACACTCTTCGCCAGTTGCTTCATCAACATATCGCGCGGCGACAGCGGTTGCTCGACATACTCCACTTCAAAATCGCTCACCTTGGCGAGTTCGGCAGCGGAGGCTATCGCATCCTGCAGGCTACCGGTCTTGTCGATGAGGCCGGAGTGCAATGCATCCTCGGCGCACCAGACCCGGCCCTCGGCCAGTGGATCAACCTGCTTGAGGCTCATATCCCGCCCCTGCGAGACTATTTCCAGAAAACTCTTGTACGCGAAATCGACATTACTGTTCAGCGCCTTTACCACATCCGGGCTCAGTGTCCGATCGGCGCGGAGGGAGCCCGCCAGCTCTGTGGAGCCGACACCGTCCGTGTAAACCCCGACACGTCGCAACAGTTCTTCAAACGTGGGAAAGACGGCGAACACGCCAATACTCCCGGTGATCGTCGAGGGCGTCGCCCAAATCTCGTCCGCCTCGGCCGCGATGTAGTATCCACCCGAGGCCGCCACCGCGCCCATGGAGACAACAACGGGGATACCCATATCCTGGGCGTGCAGCAGTTGCTGGCGAATAATCTCCGACGCGAACATACTGCCACCGCCACTGTTGACCCGCAGGACGATAGCCTTGACGCCTTCCGCCTCGACCGTGCCGCGAATCAGGCGCGCCAGGGTATCGCCGCCTATTGTTCCCGGCGGCTGATCGCCCGGCACAATACTCCCTTCCGCTGTAATCACTGCCACGCGGTCAGCCTCGGAACCCCCCAGGGAAAGAGGCTTCTTACGCGACAAATAACGTTCGAACTCGACCGCCTCGTACAGGCCGTCTTCATTGCTGGCGCCCACCAAATCCACGAGATACTCATTGCCCTCGCTGCGTCCCAGCAATTTATCCACCAACCCGGCCTGCACGGCCGCCTGCGCTGCATCCCCCCCTTCAGCGAGGAGGCGCGCGGTAAAATTGTTCACAAACTCATCGACCGCGCCGGCAGGCAATTCACGCTGTGCCTCAACCATTTGCGTGTACTGTCCCCACAAATTATTCAGCCAACGGCGGGTCACCTTTTTCTCACCCGGGGACATATTATCGCGCACGAACGGCTCCACGGCGGACTTGTGGTCACCAGCACGGAAGATATGGACGTTTACGGACACTTTCTCCAACGCTTCTCGAAAGTAGTTGTTGTAGCTACTGTAGCCCTCCAGCGCCACACCGCCCATAGGATGAGAGATCACCGTGTCGGCGTAGCTGGCCAGCAGGTACTGATCCTGGGTGTAGTAATCGCCAATCGCTACGATGGGCTTGCCGCTCGCGCGGAATCTTTCCAGCGCCGGCAGTATCTCCTGGGTTTTACTGATGCCGACGCTAACAAGGTAATCCAGTTCCATCACCATCGAGTTAATGGCCGGATCTTCGGCTGCGTAGTCAATGGCATCGATGACATCGCGCAGCAACACCTCGTGATCAGCGGGGCCCGGTGCGCCCATCAGTGCGGACAGAGGGTTAATCTCTGATTTTTGATCCACCACACGGCCACTCACATTCAGCAGCAGCGCCGCTTTCTCGGGCAGCGGTTCAGGTGCGCCACCGATATAGACGAAGTAAATGAAACCGATCATCACCAGAAACAGGATGTTCGACATCGCCAACCGGATGCGAGTGATACCCCCCCATATCCCTGACAATATACGACGCCACAGTGACGGTTTACTCATACACTAATCTCCACTACCAGTTTGGGCCGCGCCCGAAGCTCGCAACTCACGGGCGCGCCAGCGAACGTACAACATGGCGGCAATAAACAGCACGACAACCGCGACCAGCCCGCAGATCACCGATACGTTGTCAGGTTGCGCGAAGACGCGCTGTACCAGAATCAGAAAATACCCCAGACACACGAAACATAACCAGATAAAACTGCGCAAATTGTCTTTTAGCATACCGGGGAGAAATAACAGTAGCGGAAGTATCTTGAATACCCAGATAAACCAGGGTGCCTGGTGCGTCCAGGCATCCGCTGCCTGCTGCAACAACAGCACCGACCAACTGAGCCATGTCAATCGCGCCGCAGCGGAACTCAGGGTGCGGCTCATGAGTGCATTCGCACAGCCAGGCGCGCCACGCGCTGACCGAGTGCCCGGCACAGGGTCGCCTCAACCTCGTCCAACGGGCGCTTGCTGTCACTGCCAGCCCAGTGAGAGGCACCGTAGGGTGTACCGCCTGTGGTAGTGTTCATTAGTCCGGGCTCGCTGTACGGTAGCCCCGCAACAATCATCCCGTGATGGATCAACGGCAGCATCATACTGAGCAGTGTCGACTCCTGGCCACCGTGCATACTGGTCGTGGAGGTAAAGACGGCAGCCGGCTTATCAATCATCGCGCCGCTCAGCCACAGGGAGGAGGTTTGATCCATAAAGTACTTCAGCGGGGCGGCCATATTGCCAAAGCGGGTGGGGCTGCCCATCACCAGGCCGGCACAGTCGCCGAGATCAGCCAGTTCACAGTACAGCGGGCCGGTGTCGGGAATATCCTCGTCGACCTGTTCGCAGGTTGCGGATACCGCGGGCACCGTGCGCAGGCGGGCGGTCATCCCTGTAACCAGTTCAACACCGCGCGCAACCTGCTGCGCCATCGCGGCGGTTGAGCCCTGCCTGGAGTAGTACAGGACCAGCACATAGGGCTCAGCCATCAGCCAATCAATGCCAGCGCATTCTCGGGCGGACGACCCAACACGGCCTTGTTACCGCGCACGACTATGGGGCGCTCTATCAACTTGGGATGCTTAACCATCGCGGCCACGATATCCGCCTCGCTGGAATCCTTGCCGAGGCCACTCGCCTTGTAATCGTCCTCGCCACGGCGCACAAGCTCGGCAGCCGTCATACCCAGCTTCTTTAGCAGGGCTTTGATTCCTGCGCTGTCAGGTGGCGTCTCAAGGTAGAGCACAATCTTCGGCTCAACACCGTTCTCCTGCAGCAGGGCCAGCGTATTCCGGGACTTGGAACACCGCGGATTGTGATAGATGGTAACTGCACTCATAAGCAAATTCCGGCGTGATATTGGGATTAACAATGATTCGCGGCAGAGTATAACAAACCTTTGGCTGTGTCTCGTAGCGCAGGATTCGATAATGGCTTAGTTACAAATTTGTCGAGTATGGGTGCCTGCACATGGAGGGCCCACCCTTCTTCATGGGTGTGTGCGTTTTTTGGTGCGGCCGGCGTCCCGGTGTACCAGTGATGGGCACAGGCAGCGTGTTGAAAGACCTTCATCTGGCATCTCGGCTTGTTTTCGCCTTGAATAGCAACTAGATGAGTTTTTTCGTAGTGCTGTCGGGGGGCTAGTCGTGGGCGACGGGCTCGCACCCCGGCAGGCGTTCCAGTCGCTCCCGGGGTGCCGGACCAACATGATTCGCTTGGTGAAACGCCTGTCGGGGGTTAGTCGTGGGCGACG
>JAGRIK010000154.1 GCA_020443325.1 Halioglobus sp. | reverse complement strand
GGCGGTTGCGGATAGACAATGTGTTTCTCAGTCGCTCCACGTGATTCGCTTGGTGAGAAACACATTGTCTATCCACAACCTCAGTGCACACCATTCGACTAGATCACAAAAAGCTTTCCGTCCATGCACCTCACAATCTAACGTCCATCACACATCGTGCCGTAGCATCGGATTGCAGGGCTAGTGCCCCAACAGGCGTTTCACCAAGCGAATCACGTGGAGCGACTGAAACGCCTGTTGGGGCACTAGCCCGTTGTGCCACGACTAACCCCCCGACAGCGCTACGCCTTTCAATTCCGCACCGGCGTCCTCCAGAATCGCTGCGGGAATCTCACTCTTATCCTTGATTATGTGATTGTCCTTGTAAGTAAGATTCACAGGATATGAAATTCCATTCTCGGTAAAAGGACACACGCTAAAAAACGTCAGGTCTGCAAGGTAGTTTTCCTGGTAGGCGATGTCGCCATAAGTCCGACACCCGCCGGTTTCATTGCCATAGGGAAAAATATTCAGCAGCGCATAGATCGGGTAGGGCAGGGGGTCGTCGAACCGGGGTGCTGGCCCGAAATTCATGAAGCCGGTGGGGTTCTCGTAGGAGGCGTTGTTTTTAAGGATCACGTAGCGGCTGCCGCCATCCGTATAAAACGTGTTGCCCCCCGCAGCAGCGCGCTTGTTGTGCGCAACGTTGCCCTCAATCAGTAGGGCGTCATCCATCGAGGCGCCCTGCTGACCCGTCGTATAGATGGCACCGCCATCCCACACCTGGCTGAGGAATCCCTCGATGCGATTATTCAGAATGCGATTGCCACTGTTCTGGGTGGGCGTGGAATAGGTGCCCCATTGCCCTCTCTCGGCACCTGGCAGGCCGGGGTACATGCCGGGATCTAGCAGGCCCCATCCCCAGCCCACGGCGATACCAGCCCACGGTACATCCGAAATGGTATTGCGACTGATCAGTGTGCGCCGTGTGAAGCCGACGTAGATTCCGGCGGCATCGACAAATTCCCTGCCGACTGATTCAACGCGGTTATTCTCAATGATATTGTCCTGCGTGAACTGTGATTCCATTGTGGGGTGGGCATCGATCGCGCTTACACCGCCAAGTTGAATGGCCGCTGAGGAAATGTCGGTGAATACATTGCCCCGCACCGTGATCTGCTGACTTCCGGTGTCCAGATCGAGGCCCACGGCGCCGAGGTGCTGGAAGCGGTTGTTCAGAAGCGTAATGTTTTGTGCATAGCGAAACCGAACATTGCCGGGCGTGCGGGTGACATTCTGGACATGCCCGATGATGTTGGGTTCATGCCCTGGTCCGACCAGGTGAAAGCCACTCTGGTCGCTCACGTAGCCATTGGCACTGCCCGGACCGAGCCAGGTCGCATAGGCAAACGTGAGCCCCTCGAAGCTCAGGTGCGACAGGACTTCGTCCTCATCGCCAGCGCCTTCGATCAGGGTTTCGACAACGGGCAGGTAGACCTCAGCGGTATCGATGTCCTCATCCGCCCGTGGGATGTAGTAAACAAACCCATCGCGACCATCAAGGAACCACTCGCCCGGTTCATCGAGGAACTGGTAGGCGTTCTCAAACCGTGTGACCTGCCAGAAACTCCAGAAACCGGGTTGCTTCGATTCGCTTTGCAGGAACGAATTGGCGTTGCTCCAGGCCGGTTCCTGCAGTGTGATAAGCCCCGTTTGGCCGCCTGCGGGGAGCAGGGGGTAGGGGTAGAATTCAGGCGGTGTGGTGTGCGCTGGAAACGGTACAACGGCTTGCAGCGGCACGGACATCATTTTCCACTGTGTGACGAGCACCGCTTCGATATCTTCGATGTTGGTCCAGGACGATGGGTCGCGCCAGCGTGCATCGTTCAGTTCAGTTGGAATAAACTCGATACCCTCGGGCTTCGCTATGCCATCGGCATAGTAAAAATCGGGTCGAAAGCCGGAGGGGTAGGATGAGGTTTGTGCGCGCATCGCACGTCGGCCATTGACGTACAGTTGGCGTGAGCGCTGGACGTCAACGGGCGCTTTGTAGATTCCCAGCAATGGGTCATGTAGAGTCCAGCCGGCAACCTTTACCCCGCCGGAAATTACAGCCTGCTCGCCCGATACCGCGCGGTACAGGATGGGGTTGTCGGCACACCCGTTGTCTCGCGCGTCCAGCGTAAGTGGTTCGGCCAGCGGGTAAACACCGCCATGGATGTTGATCGCCACTCCGCGACAGCGCTGTTCCGCCGTCAACGCGCGAACCG
>JAGRIK010000153.1 GCA_020443325.1 Halioglobus sp. | reverse complement strand
TCAATCCGGCGCTAAGGGTGCTCTATATCTGCCCCAGCAATAACGTGCAGGAAAAGTGGTATTCCCGGGAATACCGGAGCTTCACCAAGAGTAACGTGCGGGTTAACCACTATAAAATTCGCACGGTGGACGGCAAGCCCGGCGCACCGCGAATCAGTTGCAGGAACGTGCCGGAATTGATACGTGCGGCTTCGCTGGGGTATTTTGCCGACTTTTTCGTCGGCATGGGCGCCTTCAGTTTCGCGCTGAGTGAAGACGAGGAGACCTGGGCGAGTAAGCTTGCAGAACTGAAGGTCATGCTGCCGGCGTACAACTGGTCCGGTCGCGACCTGACCAAGACATCGGTCAAGGACCAGTACGCCACTGCCCTGAATTACGTCCTGCCCACCTTTGATCTGGTGGTGATCGACGAGGCGCACAATTTCAAGCACGATTTCGACAGCAGCGATCGCAACCGGGTGCTGTCGGCGGTCCTTGGGTTTCGCGAGAACGGTAAGTTATATCCTCGCGTCAAGCATGCCCTGCTGCTGTCAGCCACGCCCTACGACCGTAACATCGATCATTTGCGCAACCAGTTGAAGCTCGTCGGCCACAGCGCTCTGCTGCCGGATGATATCGAGAACGAGGAACAGGAGCGTATTGAAGCGCACCTGTCGCGCTTTCTTGTGCGCCGCCTGAACGAGCTGCACATCGCCGGCAAGCCGTATACCCGCAATATGTATCGTCGCGAGTGGCGTCGTGGGGATCACGCCGAGATCAAGCTGGGGTCCGATGAGCAGAAGCTGGTGACCGCCCTGGTGCAGAAGAAAGTGGGCGAGATGCTGGATAAAAAGGGCGGTAATCCGTCCTTCCAGATGGGGCTGCTAGCCTCCTTTGAAAGCTATGCCGAATCCACCAAATCCGCACCGGTGGAATTCGACGGTGATGTTGCTGAAAAGCAGGGCGCGGATGCCCAGGACAGGCATGTCATCGGGGCGGTCTCGGACAGCTATATCCGCGCGGGCCTTGGTAGAACGCTGCCACATCCGAAGATGGATAATGTCGCCATGCGGCTCGCTGAGCAGCTGTTTCGAAGGGGGCGTAAACAGATCGTCTTCGTGCGGCGGGTTAAAAGCGTCAAGGAGCTCAAGAACAAGCTGGACGACCATTACAGTGACTGGCTGGCCAGTGTCATCAGGGCGCAGCTCAAAGGCTATCCACGGGCACTGGCTGTGATGAATGCGGTTATCGATGAATACCTGCAACAAAGCCGCTTCCGGGATGAGGATATCTCCGGTGGTGAATTCCACGTTGGCAAGGCGGGGGAGGCCGAGGATAAACAGCCCCCCAAGAACGACAATCTGTTCGCCTGGTTTTTCCGGGGAGAGGCGCCGGCGGCGGCGGACCCGCTGCTGAAGGTGGGTGGCGAGACGTTCACGACGCCCGAGGCCATGCGCATAGGGCTGAGCGCCAAGAGTCAGGTCATATCGGCGCTGCTGGAAATCAACTGGGCCGCTGCGATCGCGCGCCGTCAGTGCCTAGACCTGCAGGTCATACTGCAAAAGCATGGTGAGGAAATCGCCCGGCGAGCCTCGGGCTTTACCGTGGGCGCGATTCAGAACGACTTACTGGAAATGTTTGAAGTCTCTCAACTGGGCTTCATGGACTGGTACGCCGATGACAATGATCTGCCCGGGCTGAAACGGCTGGTCGCTTATCTTTCTCCCCGGATGCCGGTCGTAGAGCCGGTGGACATTTCCGCGCAGAGACTGGCCGATAGCTTGGAGACGCACACCTTGTTTTGTGCCTTGAGCCTGGTCGGCCTGCTACAGGACATATACCCGCGACTCGGCGAGGTGCTTGGCAGGGCAATGGGCGGGGAACTCATCGAGACCGAGGATTTGCAGACACTCAGTGTACATAAATCACTCATCTCTTTGTGTTTGCGCACGGGTCACGGGGTGGTTGATGTCTATTTGGCGCGCATGCGCCAAGGCGCGGCCAATCTGACGGCGGCCACCCGCGCCGCCTGGGTTGACGATCTGGCAGCCCAGCTCGCCGCTCAATCCGGCTCAGACGCCTTCAGTACCTATTGGGAGTTGCACCACCTGGCGCACCAGCTTGATCTGGTGATCAAAACCAATCTGGCGGACATTTACGACAAGTCCCCGGATGAGTACCGCAAGTACCTCTCGCAAACCCTGAATCCGGTCGCCCCGATCATCGGCGCCACCGGAGAGACCGTGGGCAGTCGCTCGGCCCAGGCCCGTAAGTTCAGGATGCCGGGTTATCCCCTGGCGCTGATCAGTACCGATGTTTTTCAGGAAGGCGAGGACTTGCACACATTCTGTGACAGTGTCATTCATTACGGACTATCCGGCTCGCCGGTCAGTATTGAGCAAAAAACCGGCCGTGTAGACCGGGTTGGTTCCAAGGCCCAGCGCAGACTCCTCGCCTTTGGCGATGGTGATGAGGTCACCGATGAGCAGCTGATCCAGGTGACATTTCCGTTTGTACGCGAGAGCATCGAGGTCCTGCAGGTGCGCCAGCTTTGCCACAGCATCAATGCGTTCATCGAGTCACTGCACAAGGTAGGCTCCCGGCCGATTGATGTACGGGACATTATCGATACGGAGGAGGCACTGAGGGATCGCACGGCTATCCCCGAGCAGATCCGCACCCCGTTGGCGTCGCCCTATATTCCCAGCGTTACCGAAAAGTCAGAATCGCACAATCGTGGACAGTTCGTCGCCGAGCAGGCCACGCATACCGACCGCATCATCGAGCATATCGAAACATTATTGCGGCGGAAATTTGGTCAGCCTGTTCTCGAGCAGCCGGGCGTTCACCTGATATACCCGGATGGTACTGAAAGGCCGATCAGGATCGCTTTGCGGGCGGCTCGTGCGAGCGGTGAAATCCTGTTGTGCGCCGAGGTACCCGATACCGAGATCAATCTACACGGCATGGACCATCGACAGTTGCAGAAGAAAATGCTGGAAAAGTCCTGGCGCACCTATCATCGGACCTATGCGGTTGAGACAGCGCACCGCCAGTTTCAGCTGTATCACGATGCGGAGCTATTGGTTGGGGACGCGCATTGCACAACACCGATAGAGTTGAAGCGATTTTTCGAGCGCTTTGTTCAAGACCACGATCCGAAGAGGTATACGAAACCCGCCAGAGCT
>JAGRIK010000152.1 GCA_020443325.1 Halioglobus sp. | reverse complement strand
TGCCATCCAGCGGGCCGCTTCTTCGTCGTAGCGACGGATCGAGTCGTCCTGGCAGTGATTGCGGTCAAAACACCGCCAGTAATCCAGCCCGATGGTCATTTTGGTCTGGAAACCGGGCCCGCGGTCTCGTTTGACGAGATAGGAATCAAGCGAGCGCAGCGCATAGTGGTTGACCTGCGCAAGATCGAAGGAGGTCTTGACGGAACTGCGAGTGCCATTGTGAAAGTAGGGTTGCCCGCCCGGTAGGTTGATGCGGAAATTCACGCTGTGCGCCTTGCGGGCGTTAGGCTTGTGGATGCCGACCACCCTGAACTTTTCACGCGCGTCGTTGCAGTGGAAAGATTTGCCCCAGTTGCCGACCACGCGAGCAGCAGGAGGATCGCGCTGCCCCTGAAGGAACTGGGCTTTGACCGGGGTATCGCGAAAACGGTTGGTGCCGTTCGCCCCGAACACGCGCCACGGCACCCATATCCCATCAGCGCCCTGTTCGGAGGCAGCGACCAGGGCACGAGCTGAGCCATCACCCACCTTGATATTCAGGAATTCATCAGCGTCGCAAACGAAGACCCAACGTGCCTGTCGGGCTTCGTCGTAGTCCAGGGCCTGTTCGATGGCTGCGATCTGCAGGGCTCTCGTGGTGGGTTTGACTGTGGCGTGGTGGCGCACCCAGCCACGCTCCTGCAGCGCCAGCAACAGCTCGACAGTGGTGTCCTCGCAATCGTTGGTGCTGACCACGATGTCGTCAAACCCCAGCGCCTTGTAATGCGCCACCCATTCGAGGATAAAGGGGCCTTCGTTGCGCATTGTAGAAACTACACAGAATCGTCCTCGCATGACTCTACCAAGTTCCTCCGTTGGGAAGCATTTCTGGTGCGCTAGCGTTCCTCTACCGCAACGACCTGCCCCGCATCAATATCCGCCTGTATAATTTCCCCGGTGAAGAAGGTTTGAAGGTTGTGGGTGCCCTCGAAGTGTTTATTAGGGGGACAGCTAATTAATTCCGCCCTGGAATAACCGACCCGGATCAGAAGCGGCGAATTGCAAAAGGCGTCGGTGCCCCCGCACTATAGACGACCTCAGGCCGCTTGAGTACCAGCGGCATCACTGCGTCGCAATATCAGCGCCCATATCAGCACAGCGAAAGAAATAATCCCGAAGAATACGAATGGCCCGGACTTCAGCCAGTGGTCAAACAGGTAGCCGCCCACCACACTGGCTATCAATATCCCTATCGCCCCGGTCAATGTGAATACACCCACGACAGAGCCGCGCAGTCGGTCCGGCGCATGCTCCGCAATGAGGACACCGCTGGTGATAATACAGCCGACCTCCGCCATGCCGATGAGAATCAGGGCAGCGATGGAGCCCGCAGAGAACGGGTTCTCAACAAAATAGGTGCTGCCGTAGCCGACCGCACTGATCGTCAGTGTTAACGCAAGGGCGGAAATGCGATTGATGCGGTCTGCGAGGATGCCAAATACCGGCGCACTCAATAGCGATGCCGCATAGGATATCGCGACCACACTGCCGCCCTTGGCCAGTGCATCTGCAGCCGACATGCCCAGTACTGTGGTGCCGTAGATAGTAGCCCACAGGGTAAAGAAAGTGCCCACCACCGCCAGGTTGCCGCGGGCGACGAAGGAGGCTGCATAAGCCAGTGCGATGATCGGCCGGCGGGCTTCCTGCATGCCCTCCTGCAGTTGCCGCAGTATCGGAACCCGCTTCGCCTCCTGGTTTGCCACACCTTTGCGCAGGCCGATGAACATCAGTAGCGCGATCGCTGCGGTCACGCCTCCCATGGTGCTGTAGGTGGCGATGGCTGCGCTCTCGGCGTCCATGCCGCCGCCTTTGAATATGGCCGGCAATTTCAGCAGGAACAGTGCGGCGGTCATCGCCCCGAGGCCATTCATGATGCCGAGCAGTCCGGTGGCCTTGCCGCGGCTCGCATTCGCCACGTAGTCTGCCATCAGTGTAATCATCATGGTGCTTACGGAGGCGATCCCGGCAGAATATATCACCCGTGCCAGCAACAGGCCGTTGACGTCCCGTGCCACCCCGTACAGCACGATGCCGGCCGCAGTGAGCAGGAAGCCGATGGCTGTGACGAGGCGCCGGCCAACCCGATCGGACATGGAACCCCAGAATCCTACCGTCAGGATGATGACGATCTCACCCCAGAAGTTCAGGTTGCCGCTGACCATCCCCTGCTTGGAGGGATCCAGTTTCAACACCTCGCCCAGCAGGAAGGGTTGGGTCTGTGGCACGAACGTAGCCAGCATGATGGCGGCGTAGCAGCACAGGTAGAACGTCAGCATATTCCCTGTGAACGTGCCCTGATTGAGGCGAATGCTGAGAAAGGTGCGCTCGCCGGGAATGGAGTGTTGAGTGCTCATAGGTTGTCCAGTGTTATGTTGTTTTGACTAAATACGAAATCCAGCCACAGGTGGATCACAGTTGCGCGGCTCACCCCAACAGGTGGATTCCAAGGGCGGCACTGGTAAACAGGCCGGCCCATATCAGCCATACGAAGGGACGACAGCGGGCGATACAGCGTGCCATTGTCGCATTGGCCGAGGCGTTGTCAGCGCTCGCCTCATCGCCGCCGCTCATTATCTGTATGAATGCGGGGACGAAAGGCTTCAGGTTGATTCTGATCGCAATGCCGCAGCAGACCATCAGTGCGAAAATAGCCACCTTGGCCTGTGCCCAGAGGGCCCCCTGCCCTGAAACAGCGAGTACTGTCACCCACCCAAGCAATACCAGCACAACCGCGATGCGAAAGTACAGATCGACCTGTGACAACTTTTGCGTGAAGGGTTTACCCTCATTAAGGAAGAGTACCAGCACTACGGTGAACCAATAGGCACCGACCAACCACGCGGCGGCGACCAGCTCGGTTGAGATCGGGAGAGCGCCCGATACGCTTGCCATGTGAATGCCCAGCGGGAGTATCGCGGGCATGGCCAGTTTCGGGCCCATGTCGCAGGCCAGCATGATTTTCAGGGCGACCTGGCGCGATTGCGCCGACAGTTTGTCGTTCACCACCTGCCGGCTGGCGATGAAGGTTCCCAGGTCGCCCCCCAGCCAGTAGACGAAGGCGATTAGGTGGGCGTATTTCAGTAGCAGGTAGCTGCTCATCGCTTTTTATGTCCGGGGCTGTGGGGTTGTTATGCGTCGGCTATTATAGCCCTGGTGTCCGGTCTACTTTTGATATTTATCATGCCGCCTGCCGGATGCGGTGTTTAAGCTGGCGGCTGCTCACAGTGGGAACAATAACCTTCATGACCAGTGTTGATACGATTCGGGTTGCCGTCGCCCAGTTCCATGTCGGAGCGGATATCGCCACCAATCTCGAGCGCTGCCTGTTCTGGCTGGACCAGGCCGCTACCTGCAATCCGGACCTGATCGTCCTGCCGGAGTTTTGCAATCACCTGTCCTGGTACGATGACAAGCAGCACTGCTTCGATGTGTCGGTGGCCCTGGACGGCCCCTTCCTCGCCGCTATTGCCGAAAAGGCGAACGCGTTGGGCTGCCACGTGGTGGTGAACTGTACCGTGCAGCGTCCCGATGGCAGTGCGACGGGCTCCAGCCTGCTCTACGGCCCCGAGGGTACATTGCTGGCGGACAACACCAAGCAGATTTACATCGGCCATGAAAATGATTTTCTGGAAAAGGCGACTTCTGAGGGACCGGTGGTGGCCACTGCCCTTGGCCGTGTGGGCCTTTACGCGTGTATGGACGGTGTCATCAACGAGACGCCACGCTGCCTCGCCTTGAACGGCGCCCAGCTGATGCTTAACAGTCTTAACTCGTTCGCGACCGATGAGGCTTCCCTGCATATTCCTGTGCGCGCGGCTGAGAACAAGGTGTTTGTCGTGGCGGCGAACAAGGTCGGGCCGCTGGTGCCCGAGGAGATGATTGAGGCGATCAGCGCCGGCACGGGCATCCCCCCGCAGTTTCTCAACGGCGCCGGTGAAAGTCAGGTGGTCGCGCCCGATGGCACGGTACTGGTGAAGGCCTCTCGCGATCGGGAGGAGTTTGTCTACGCCGATATTGAAGTCGCCGCAGCGCAGGATAAAAAACGCCCCGACGGCACGGATGTGTTTGCCTCTCGTCGTCCCGAGTTGTACGCATCGATTGCAGCCGACCCGTCAGAACAGCCCCTGCCGGACATGAGTGACGGCGGTGCCGTATCCAGTGCGGTGATCTGCGCAGGCCCGGCTGAACTGGATGTGGTGCTTGCACACCTGCGCAGCGCGGTCAGCAGCGGCGCCAGACTTGTCGCACTGCCGCCGTTGGCTGGCGATACGGCGGACCTGCCCGCTGCTGTGAGGCGGGGTGAGGACATCGTCGCCCGTATCGCGGCAGGCTGCGGCGAGGCCTGGGTGGCTACCGCCCTCGTGCGGGCCGTTGCGGATGGTTATGCCTACTGCGGCGTGCTGGTAAATTCCAGCGGTGTTGTGTTGGAGCAGCCGCAGGTGCACCGCAGCGAACGCTTTGCGTTCAGTGTGCCGGGCAATGCCTTCACTTCGGTTGATACACCCTGGGGCCGCGTTGCAGTCGTACCTTCCGACGACAGTATCTACCCCGAGACGTTCCGCCTGCTGGCCATGCAGGGTGTGCAGGTCGCGATGGTGCCCCTGTCGCCGCTGGAGGACTGGGAACTGACCACCGGGTTGTTGGAGCGCTCGGCGGAAAACCGTATCAACCTGCTGGTTGCCCCTGATACCGCCAGACACGGCCCCGGCTTTATCACCGCCCTGCAAACCGACTTCACCGTGATGACGCCGTGGCATGAGCGGCCGTTTGACGGTTTGCTGAGCCATCCCCAGTGGCATCGCGCGGCGCCGGGCGAGGCGCTTCTTGTGCACGATGTCTATCCCGCGAACGCGGCGAACAAGGTGGTGTCAGCGAACACGGATCTGCTGCTGGACAGGCCCTGGCGCCTGTGCGGAGCGATTACCCGGACAGCGGCCGATATTTGAGATTTATCAAGGTGCCGCGGCGCGGTGCTCTGCACACTGCCTCTCACTAACGCTATAAAGAACTGGAGAACACCATGTCTGACCCGGCTCCCGAATCCCTTCCCGGCAAATTGTTTTCAGCCACGCTTGATCGCCTGGTGGATCGCCTCGGCCTGCAGGAACAGTCGGGCGACCATGGCACGCCCTACCTGACGCTCGAAAGTCAGCTGCCGATGGTGGAAGGCGAGGTCGGAAACATTCGCGTATTTACCGGCGGGCCGTTGTTCCGCGTCGTTACCTGCTCTCTCGCTGCGGCACCGATGCAACTCGATTCGCATATGTTGTTCGCGTTTACACCGGGCACAAGTGCAGTGCCGCATTTCACTTTGGATTCGGTAAAGGCCGGGGAGCATTTTGCGTTTCACCTCGACCTGATTCCCAGGGTCGATCTCGGTTGTAACCTGCCCTACATCGACGAGGTGTTCGGACCGTTGACCCCGTTATTCGAAGCTGGAAATGCTACCGAGGGTCTCAGCCAGGCGCATCTCTCGCCCCGCCAGAATGCGATCATGTCACCCTGGATGCTGGCCAAGCGCGCCACTGAGGAAGCGTTTTCCGCAATAGATGACACCGTCAAAGCGTATCAGGAGCACTGGTTCAGTGTGCTGGAGAAAGGTGTCTCCAAAACGGCGGTGGCAGGTATCTCACCGGCAGAGCTGGTGGAGCGCAACCTGCGCAACAAACGCATTATTTTCGATCCTGAGGTGGACGCCGTATGGCATCGCATCACCGGCATGATCGGGAAGGACGCTGTAGACACCACGCGAGCCCTGCTGATTGGCGAAGATGAGTAAGAACCGGGACGAGCGAACCAAGGAGAAAATATGACCAAATTTACGGGTGAGGCCCTCATAGAGGACATGACTGCTGCTGAGAAGCAGCGCGCGGAACGGGTTGAGAGTGTGCTTCCGGCGCTGGCGGAGCAGGCGGCCGCGGTGGATGGCAGGGGCGAATTCCATGTGCCCCATGTGAAGACCATCAGCGATGCCGGGTTGCTGGGTCTTATAGTGCCCGAGGAATACGGCGGTATGGGAGGCTCCCTGCGTGACCTGTGTGCCGCGACCTTTGCCCTGGCCACCGCGTGTCCGTCTACGGCCCTCGCCTTTTTCTTTCACTGCAGTTCGGCATCCCGTGGCCTGCTGGCACTGGAGGCGCTGGAAAATGGCCTGTTTGACGAGGCGGAAGCGCCCGCTGTTCGGGCCTTCGCCGAACAGGTTCTTTACACCATGGGTCGGGACGGCAAGTGGCTGGCGAACTTTGCCAGTGAATCCGAAAAATCGGAGAAGGCCGCGATCACCATCAGTACGGTGGCAACGCCTGTTGAAGGGGGCTACCGTCTCAATGGCGTAAAATCGTTCGGCTGTGCGACGGGTGTCGCGGATCGTTACCTTGTTACGGCGAGCCTTGAGGGGCACGACACCGCCGCTGGCCTGTGTACCTTTTTCGTCGCCCGTGAGGCTGAGGGCGTGAGCGAGCGGGAGCACTGGGATGCCATCGGTATGCGCGGTACGGCCACCCACGGCATCGTGCTCAAGGATGTGTTTGTTGCCACGGAGAATGCGCTGGCCATTCCGGCCGCATTCACCCGCTGCATGCAGATGAGCCGCGGCAGTTTCGTGGGCAATCAGGTCGCGGGCATAGCCTGTTATCTCGGCGCAGCCCACAGCCTGTATCGCTATACCATCCATCACCTGCGCAACAAGAAGTTTGCGGATACCGGCAAATCCGTCGGTACCGACCCTTACCAGCAGGAATTGATCGGCCATATGATGGTGGAGTTGGAAACCGCGAGTGTCTGGCTGCGGCGCCAGATCGAACTGGAGAGCAGTGAAACACCGATCCTGGGCAAGGACGAGGTGGTGAAGCGCTGGCGCCTGTGTAAAGGCGTGGTGGCCGAAGCAGCTTTCAATCTGGGTGCCTACAGTCTCAAGGCGTGCGGTACATCGGGTACGACCAATCACGGTGTCCCGGCGCGTGCATTGCGCGATCTCAGCATGGGCCTGGTGCAGGCGTTCCCCGCAGAGCGCGGGCGCCTGATGGCAGCCCAGATGGAGATCGAAGGCAGTGAGCAGGTACAGTTCGGTACGCGTTGATGTTACGCGTTAACAAGGAGGCGTGAGATTGCAACGGGACCTGATCATAGGAGGTGAGGATGTTCCGCCCCTGACCGGCGACTACTTTGATGTGGTGGCGCCGGAGAGCGGCCGCGTGATAGGCCGAGTGGCCCGCGCGGGTGCGCTGGATGTGGATGCCGCCGTCAATAAAGCGCGCGAGGGCGCGGTTGCGTGGGCGTCCCTGGCACCAGCCGCGCGTGAAAAAGTGTTGCTGGCTGCTGCGGACATCGTTGCCGAGCAGGGCGAGGCGCTCTTCCTGAACAACCTGATCGACGAAAGTGGCAGCGCCATCACCAAGGCGCGTTTTGAAATCGCCTACACCGTGGACCTGTTGCGCACTGCCGCCGGTGAGGCGCGCCGCCTGTATGGTGAGACATTTCCCAACGATAACCCCCAGCGAATATCGATGGTGTTTCGTGAGCCCATGGGTGTGGTCGCCGTCATATCACCCTACAACGCACCACTGTCGTTGCTGACCAAAATGGCGGCCTTTCCGCTGGCGGCGGGTAACAGTGTTGTTATCAAGCCCTCGGAGGAAACCCCCATTACCGCATTGACCTTTGCCGGCCTGCTGCTGGAGGCGGGTTTGCCACCCGCGGCGATCAGTGTGGTCACCGGCTTTGGCAGTGAATGCGGCGGGCCGCTGACGGCGCACCCCGGCATCGACTGCGTGGCCTTTACCGGCTCCACGCAGACGGGTATTGCGGTCGGCATCGAGTCGGTCAAGCATTTACGCCCGGCGCAACTGGAACTCGGGGGCAAGAGCGCTGTGTTGGTGTTGCGCGATACCGATCCCGAGGCGGCTGCGGCAATCGTCGCCCAGGGCATCTTCACGCACGGCGGGCAGATCTGTATGGCGAACTCCCGCATCGTCGTTGAGCGCTGCCTGCTCGACGAGTTTAGCGCCGCGCTCAAGTCCGCCTGTGAGAAAATCTACCTCGGTGATTTGCGCGACGAGCGGACCCAGTATGGCCCGTTGATCAATCAGCGTGCGGTGGAGAAAGTGCTGGCGCAGGTAGAGCAGGCCATTGCGGCCGGAGCCACGTTGCTCACAGGTGGAAAAGTACTGCGCGGGCTCACCATCGAACCGACCATTGTGCTCGAGCCGGATCGCAGCCTGCCATTGTGGCGCGAAGAGAGCTTTGGCCCCGTTGCCAGCCTGGTGGCGGCGGATGATCTCGACGACGCCATCGCGATTGCCAACGACAGCGAGTACGGCCTGTCGGCGGCCGTCCTTACCCGGAATATTCAATGGGGTATGCGCGCGGCGCGGGAAATAAAATCGGGTAGCGTACATATCGGCATGCACTCTTTCCAGAGCAATGCACTGGCGCCCATCGGCGGGTACAAACGCTCGGGTCTGGGCCGCAGCGGCGGCCGCTACAGCACCGAGGAATTTACCGAGGTGAAGTGGGTGAGCGTGTCGCTGGAGGCGGGTGGCAGGTGAACACTCGCATAACGCGTCGCGCCTACATTGATGTAGGCGAATTGCAGCTACATTATCGTTGTGCCGGTGCACCCGAAAAACCGGCATTGTTGATGCTGCACCAGAGCCCCAGCCACTCGGCGATGTATGAGCCGTTGATTGCGCTGTTGGCTGAGACCTTCCATATTGTGGCGCCGGATAACCCGGGGTTTGGCAACAGCGACCCGCTGCCAGCGGACGAGCAGCAGGTGAAAGATTACGCAGCGGCGATACGGGGTCTGGTGGAGGCGCTGGAACTCGCGCCCTGTTTTGTATTTGGGCATCACGCTGGCGCGGCCATTGCCGCCCAGCTCGAACACGATTATCCGGGCACGGCGCGTGCCCTGGCCCTGTCCGGCCCGCCGCTACTGGATGCTGCGACCCGTGCTGCGCTGCCCGGACAGGCGACACCGTTCCCGCCGGCGGAGGACGGTACCCACCTGTTACAGATGTGGCAGCGGATCCGGTCCAAGGACGCAGGGGCACCCCTGTCAATTTCCCAGCGCGAGACCCTCAGTGCGCTGGCCAGCGGCAACGCGTATCACGCATCCTATACCGCGGTGGCGGCACAGGACTTTGCCAGCCTGCTGCCGGGCATCGCGTGTCCAACCCTGGTGTACGCGGCGGGCGCAGACCCACTGCTAATGGGGGTCGCCCCGACACTGGCGCTGTTGCCTAATGGCGAGAAGGGCGTGCTGCCCGGCAGTGAACGCACGTATGTGTGTGAAAAACAGGCGCAGGACGTTGCGGTGCTATTGACTGAATTTTTCCTGAAGCAGGAGCAGTGATGGATCTGGAACGTACAAGTCTGGGCATGGGAAAGCGGCCGGCACTGCTGGTGGTGGACATGATCAAGGGATTTACCGACGCCGCCTGCCCGCTGGGCTGTGACTGCCCCGAGGTCGTCGCCGCCAACGCCCGGTTGATTGATGCCTTTCACGCTGCAGGCCTGCCGGTGGTCTTTACCACGGTGGTTTACCACAGCGAGAACCAGGCCCGCGTATTCCGTGATCGCATCAACGCGTTGAACGTACTGACACCTGATTCAGACTGGGTAAAGGTGGATGATCGACTGGATATGCGCGAGGGCGATATCCTGCTGGAAAAACAGTGGGCCAGCGCCTTCCACAAGACCGACCTCGACGCTCAGCTGCGAGCACTGAATGTCGATTCGCTGGTTGTGACCGGACTCACCACCAGTGGGTGCGTGCGCGCCACCGCGGTGGACGGATTGCAGTACGATTACCCGGTGCTGGTGCCACGTGAAGCGGTGGGCGACCGCAACCCCGATGCGCATGAGGCCAACCTGTTTGACCTGCATGCGAAATATGCGGATGTCGTGTCGTTGGCAGACATTTTGGAGAATGTGTAAGTGGCCAATAGTTACCCCGTGATCATCGCCGGTGCCGGCCCCGTTGGCTGTCACCTGGCGCTCTACCTGGCCAGCCGCGATGTGCCGGTACTGTTGCTGGAAAAAGAACCCGATTTGCCGGTTGATTTACGTGCCTCCACGTTCCACCCGCCCAGTCTCGAGATGATCGCCGATCTTGGCTTCGGCGTCATCGAGGATATGCTTGCCCAGGGCCTGGTGGCGGATCGTTACCAGTACCGGGATCGCCGCACCAACGAGGTGGCGAACTTCGATATGAGTCTTATTGCCGGGGATACCCGCTATCCATTTCGGCTACAGCTTGAGCAATATGAATTCACCCGCCTTGTGGTGGATCGCTTGGCGAAGTTGTCCTGCGCTGAAGTCAGGTTCGGCAGTGAGGTTACCGGCTTCGAGCAGTCTGCGGAGGGTGTGACCGTGAATGTGCATTCTTCGGCAGGTACGCAGTTGATATCAGGTGGATTCCTGGTCAGCACCGAGGGAGCGCGCAGTACCATCCGCAAGCAGGCGGGGATCGACTACCTCGGGTTTACCTACGACGAGAAGTTCCTGGTCGTGAGTACCAGCTTCCCGTTTGAGGACGTGTTCGACGATCTCTCCTGGGTGAACTACGTGTCTGATCCCGACGAGTGGTGTGTCATCCTGCGCACGGAAAAGCTGTGGCGTGTGCTGATCCCCACAACACCGGAAACGGCAGCAGACGAGGCCAGGCTGCTCTCTGACGAATTTATACAGGAGCGCCTGCATCACCTGTGGAACAAGGATGGCGATTACGAGATCGGCCATCGGACTCTGTACAACGTCAACCAGCGAGTGGCAGAGACGTATTTTACAGGCCGTGTCATCCTCGCCGGCGACGCCTGCCACATCAACAACCCGCTGGGCGGTATGGGAATGAATGGCGGCCTGCACGATGCCAATAATCTCGGCGCCAAGCTGGTGAGGATCGTCCAAAACGGCGAGGCGCACCAGCCGCTGTTGGAGCAATATAATCGCCAGCGTCGCGATCTTGCCGTGCATTTTGTGCAGGAGCACACTATTGCCAACAAGAAACTTATGGAAGCGCGCGACATCGATACACAGAAGGCTCGCCAGAAAATGTTGATGGAAACATCCACTGACCCGGTAAAGGCAAGGGAGTTTCTTCTCGAACGTGCGATGATCAACTGTGTACGGGAAAGCGAGGCGGTGGCCTAGTGAACAATAAGTGGGAGAAGCAATGAGCACTGAATTCGGAACGATTGATCTGTCACGCACCCGCGAGCGCGATCAGCGCACAGACGGCCATCTCGATAACTACATCGGGCATCGCGCAAAAATCGGGGTGATTATTCCCTCTACCAACACCGCAGTCGAGTACGATTGCCAGCGCATCATTCCTCGCGGTGTTACTTGGCATTTCAGCCGTTTCATGATTGAACACGCCGATCTGTCGGATGATGAGAACTTCATGCGCTTTCTGGAAATGCTGCGCCAAACCATTGGTGCGTCGATTGCGAGCCTCAAGACCTGCAAACCCGATCATGTGATGATGGGAATGTCCGCGGAAACATTCTGGGGCGGTATCAAGGGCAATGACGGCTTTGTCGACCGGATACAGGAGATGGTCGGTTCCGACACCGGTCTCACCACGGGTGCGAATGCCGTTATCGCAGCGCTGGAAGTGCTGGGCGTGCCGGGCGATGCCAATAAGAATATTGCCGTCATCACGCCCTACCAGCCCATCGGGGACAAGAACGTACACCTGTTTTTCGAGGACTCGGGCTACAACGTAAAACACGTCGTAGGGCTGCGCTGTGAGAATGCCCACGATGCCATTGCCCTGCTTCCGGATCATCGGGTAATGGATGTAGTCAAAGAGGTCGATGGCGATGATATCGACGCCATTATTCAGGTCGGCACCAATCTCTCCACCTCGACGAGCTTCCCCGTAATAGAGAAGTGGCTCGGTAAGCCGGTATTGCCGATTAACGTGGCCACGGCGTGGCATGCCCTGCGCAGTTGTGGCGTGAATGACCAGTACGACCATCTCGGCCGATTATTTGAAGAGCATTAAGCGGCGCATGCGGCGACTCGCATTACTCGCCGGGGCTATCGCCTGCCTGATGTCACTGCCCGTATACGCACAAGCGCGCTGGCAGGATACTTTTTGCATAGAGGCCCAGCAGGTACTTGCCGGCACCGGGCTGGTAGCCGAGCTCAAGGTGCATGAGGAATGGGAGACGTTTGTCGAGTCCAAGGCCAGCGATGCACCGCTCACCGTGCACCAGTACCTGAGTAACCCCTCACCAGAGGGTATATTGCGTACACTGTCATGCAAGATGCGCACAGCAGAGCGCATTAATGCTACGGAAACAATGGTCGCCGGTGTGCCGGCCGCAGCGGGGGATACCGACTGCGCCGCAGTGCATCGACACATGCTGCAAAAAGCCCGAGCCGGAATTGCCGCTCAGCCACCAGTTGTAGAGCGAGCGGACATTATTATTGACGAGGACGACACAACTTACATTGGTCCGCGCTGGATAAAGCCCTGGCCGTTCGATGCGGTATCGGTAGAGGGGAATGAACTGCACTTACGCGCTCGCGCCCTCTATGCCCCGCACGCCTGGTGGATTCCGATGCCGGACAGATTCAAGGGTAATTACTACTGCCATCTCGTAGCGCCGGAGTATCTTGAGGCAATCCTGAGTGGCAAAGTGATAACTGATTTAGATTTGGCTAAGCGAGATGACCGGCGATAAATGGAAGGACATAGGGTTGGGACACGCCGTAAACCCATCCATGGGGGCTTGGGCTCGGCGTCCTGCCTCGCACAGTCCCAACCCTATGTCCTTCCATTTATCGCCTCGCACCACTTCCAGGCTTAATCGCGTTCGATACCGGATTCACAGCGTATATAAATTTTAGCAATGTTGAGGTAACAGAAAATGGACAACTACCAGATAGCACGACGCGCACAAATCGGCGTGATCATTCCCTCTACTAACACCGGGGTAGAGTACGACCTGCAAAAATTCAACCTGGAAGGCGTGACGTGGCATCCCTCCCGGTTCTGGATAGAACTGCGCAACTGGGCCGACGAGGTAGAGGCCACAGGCGATGACAACGATACGGTGTTTGAGCGTTTCCTTGAGATTATGCGCGGCGAGATTCCAATTTCACTGCGCAATGTTATCTCTGCCAAGGTCTCGCATATCATGCTGGGCATGTCTGCGGAAACCTTCTGGGGTGGTGTAGAAGGCAGTATTGAATTCGAAAAAAATGTGAGGGCGCATATTGGCGACCTCGGGCTAACGACAGGCGCCGATGCCACCAACAAGGCCCTTGAATGTTTCGGTGCGAAAACCATCTCGGTGATTACCCCCTACCCACCGGTGGGCGATGCCAACGTTCGCCAGTACTTTGAGGAGATCGGGTATACCGTGAAGGGTGTGAAGGGCCTTAACCGACCCTCTGCGACTGCGATTGCGGAAACCTCAATCCAGGAGGTTCTGCAGGCGGTGCGCGAGGTCGATGGCGACGATGTTGACGCTATCGTGCAGTGCGGCACAAACCTGTCAACGGTTGACCTGTTCCCGACGCTCGAACATCAGTTGCAGAAACCGCTGATCCCGATCAATGTCGCCACCGTGTGGCACGCACTGCGCGCCTGTGGCATCGAGGATAAGGTGATTGGACGCGGACGCCTGATGGAAGAGTTCTAGATTTTCCAAGTTCATTAGAAAGGGGCGCGGATAATGGTGCGAGCGGCGGCACTGCAGTTTGCCAGTGGTACAGATGTCGAGGAGAACCTGGCGACCTGCCTGCGCGTGATTGACAGGGCGGCGCGCGATGGTGCCGGGATTATGGTGCTGCCGGAGTTCTGCAATCACATATCCTGGTACGATGATGCCGCGCATGCCAGGGCGGTGTCACTGGAACTCGGCGGGCCTTTCCTGCGCGAGATTGCCGCACGCGCAGCGCGTCACCAGAGTTATATCGTGATAAACGTCAGCCTGCGCGCATCTGAGGATACACTCACCGTCACATCATTGTGTTTCGATCCTCAGGGGCATTTGTGTGGCCGGGCCGATAAGCAGACGCTGATGGGGCATGAAAATACCTGGTTCGCTCGCGCCACCGTGCACGGCGATGTGGTGGATGCGCCCTTTGGTCGGTTTGCCATGTTTCCGTGTCGCGATGGCGTTACCTGCGAAACACCCCGGGCGCTCACCCTGCGCGGTGCCCAACTGTTCTGCGACTCGCTGAACTCTTTTGCGCTGGATGAGGCGAGCCTGCATGTGCCCGCACGGGCGCCCGAGAATCGTGTATTCCTGGTGGCGGCGAACAAGGTAGGCCCGCTGATTCCGCAACATCTGTTGCAGGCGGTGAGCGAGCAGACCCACATCCCCGTCCGTTTCCTGAATGGCGCAGGGGAGAGCCAGATTGTCGATCCGTGGGGCAACGTGCTCGCGCGAGCACAGCGCGATAGCGAGGAGGTCATCGTAGCGGACCTGGATCTGGCATTGTCAGATGACAAGCGCATGCCCGATGGTACTGACCTGATGGCGGCGCGCCGTCCGGCACTGTACCGGGAAATCGCAGAAGTGCCGCAGCCACCCGAATCGGCACAGGCTGCCAGTGAACTGGACGTGGCCTGCCTTGCGCCACTCGCCACCGGAGAAAGTGCGCTGGAAGAAATATCCTCACTGCTCGATGCGTTGCCGGAAGCGACCGCATTGGCGGTACTGCCTGAATTGTTCTGTTACGACCATCACAAAACCCTGTCGCTGGCTGACCAGTGTGCGCTGGGGGACAGGGCGATCGCCAGCATGACAAAAAGCTTGCAGGGCCGCCCATGCCTCAGCCTGTGTGCCAGCCTCGTGCGCCCACTGGCAGCGGACGGGGTTGAAGGCGCCGCTGTAACCGCAGTGTTGATCGGCCGCGAGGGTGTTATCGCCGAGCAGCCGCGCCTGCACTTCGCTGGGGCGGCACCGGAAATGAACCTGGCGGCTGGACTGCAACTCGTGGACATGCCCTGGGGCCGGCTGGCGATACTGTCCGGGCACGATCTGCTTTTTCCCGAGGTGGTGAAGGTCGCCGCGATAAGGGGTGCGCAGGTACTTGCCGTGTGCTGTGCGTTCCAGCAGGACTGGGAGCGCCGCTTCGCGCTGTTGAGCCGCGCGGCTGAAAACCGCCTGTGTGTGGTGGCTAGCGCCGCGACTTCTTCACAAAACGCCGCGGCGCCTTCGCAAAGTTCGGGTGCCATCCTCGATCTGGAGCGGGACTTTACCCTGATGACGCCGTGGCTTGAGCGCTCGTTCGACGGCTTCATCAATGCGCCGCTGGTCACGCAGCAGATCGCGGGTGAGCCAGTGACGGTTGCACGCATACATCCACAGGCGTCAAATAACAAACTGATGTCGGAGCAGACTGACCTGATACTGGATCGCCCCTGGCGATTGAGTGCAGATTTACTGCAGGAGCCTGAATCATGACAGACCTTATGGCCACGCTTGCAGATCATATTCTCGGGCCAGCGCACGTGGGGTTCATTGTTCCCGACCTGGAAAAAGCGGTGGCCGATGCCTGTGCGGTCTACGGCATTGCGCCGGAAAGAGTGCATTACCATCCCGAGCGCGGTACAGAGGGACCCACCCTTTTTGCCTTCTTCAATGTCGCTGGCCTTGAGTTCGAATACATCGAGCCGCGCGAAGACCACTTTCGCGAATTGCTGTTCACCATGCCCTCTGGCGGTGGTGGCATCAACCATGTGGCCTGGCGCGTGCGCGATATGGACGGAGCGCTGGAGCGACTGCATTCGCGGGGTATTGTGCCGGGGCATGTAACGCCGGATGGCGTGGTCAGTTTCGGTGGCAAGAAAATGGTCTACCTCGATCCCGCCACCACAGGCGGCCTGGTGATCGAACTGATAGAACTGCCCGAGAGTCGGATGGCCGATAAAGCGTGACGCTGTCTAAAAAACAATCGGGAAAGTATCTGTACAACTTGAACGGCGAACTCGCACCAGTTGATGAGTACTGGTGCCGCGAGGGATTCGGCGACGGTAGTGTGCGCGTTTCTTCAGGCCGCCGGGCGGGCGCTGTTGCCATCGATGTTGAAGCGCTGGAAGTGGAGCGATGCATCCAGTCGTTCTCAGCCCAGTGGCGAGAGCAAGGCGGTCGCGAGGTCTCTGTGGACTATGCGCTGCACCCGCAAGCAGTGCGTGTTGTCCGTCGGGAAGGCGCAGTCGTGCGGGAAGAAGAGCTCGATTGCACAACCGGGAAGACACTGCTTTTCCCGCTGATGCGCATATACGTGGGCGCGGTCATTGAGGGGTTACTCGCGGCGGGAGGCAGCGGCTGTGTGGTACTTCCCGAGATAGGCGTTGCGTCCGATTCGCTGCAGCTGTTCGAACCCAGATTCAGTGAGCGGCGGGCCGAACTTGTGATATCCGAGGTGTTGCAGGACAGCTCTGGTGAAGAGCGCACCTGCAGGCGTTGCCGCTATCTCGGTGACCAGTACGACGAGGATGCGAGCTTCTGGATCGGGGAAGACCACCTGTTGGAACGCTACCAGTGGCGACAGGACGCGGCCCGGCTGTGGGACGTCACACTCGTGCGCGACGACTGAACCGCGCTATTTGCCGAGCCAGCGTCGCCAGAACGCCGTTTTTCCAGTCGTTTTGCGCAGGAATTTCCCCATACCGACGCTTTCGGCCTGCGCTTCCACCACCGCGAGGGTGATTGTGGCGTGGCCCTTTTCCTCGGCGTAGTCTTCCACGTTGCCCACCGCCATCGCGCGCACGAAACGCGGTGCGCGCGCAATGGCATCCAGTGCTTCCTGTTCCCACGGCATGCTGATGGTCAGCCCCAGGCGCTCGGCGGCTTCTTTTCCCGTTAATGCCGTTGCCGCGCGCGCTGCCTTGTCCTGCTGGCGCTGCCAGTAGACCGAGTCCTCGGGCCGAGTGGCCTCGTAGATGCCTTTCACGTCCGGGTCCTTGCCGAAAATATCGAGCAGTCCCTCTAGCCAGCGCACGGGAATGATCACGAACATCTCGGACTCTTTCAGTTTGTTGTTCATACGCCCGCCCATATCACCCGTCGTTACCACGACGTTGTCGGTGTAGATGGGTGTTACAAACAGGTCGCTGCAAAAAGAGTTGCCCGCTGCGGTATCGGGCCGTGTGCCGTCCTTGACCGCGCGCGCTGCGCCGGCGAGTGCTGCGGTGGCCGGTGTGCAGACGAGTACCACCCACTCGGGTTCAAAATCGTCCGGCAGGTTGGACAGTGGCGTTGCGCAGAAACCCTTGACGGTCCCCTGGGGCAGGATGTACTCGCCGCTGTTGAACGTGTGGGCCGCATCCAGGTTGTAGGCCGGGATGTAATCGGTGAGCAGGCGGCCGCTGCGGATTTGCTCATTGCCCGGATGTACGCCCGTGATGAACGCGCCGTGGAGGCAATCCTGGTGCTCCCGGTCGAAGTAGACGCGGCGACCATCGTCCATCGCGTGCCGGAGAATCTGGCAGGGATCAACCTTGAGGCCGTCGAAGCCGACGGGTGGCTCCGCTTCAAAACGGCGAATAGCAACCGCGTGGCCGCGAATTTTACCGTCAAGTACTTCACAGATGGCCTGGTAGTCCAAGGGTAGTCTCCACGTTGTGATCGACAGAAGCGCAGTGCGCTATTGTGGCACACGTTGTCAGCTTGCGCCGTGCTAACCCGGCGCCGCAGGTTCAGGGGATGATCTTGTCCTGTGCGGATACGCCGATGACGCGGGCACCGGTAAAGAAATCGACGGATTGCGCGTTGCCCTCTTCGCCGAGGCCGGACATGCCCCACGCGCCGCGCGGCGCTTCCGGGCTCAGGGACAGCAGGCTGTATCCGTTTATCTTCACACCACCGGTGCGCAACCGGGTGGCGAAGTGGTGGGCTCGGGCCTCGTTTTTACTGTAGACGTAAGCCGCCAGGCCGAAAGGCGTGCCATTGGCCAGCGCCAGCGCTTCTGCGTCGGTATCGAATGTGTGTATACAGGCCACCGGGCCGAACACTTCCTCCAGTGTATGTTCCGGCGCGCAGCCGTCCACGAGTGTCGGTGGCACGAAGTAGCCCGGTAGCGCCGGCATCGGTGTAAACTGTAGTACCTCGCCGCCATTGGAACGCAATTCCTCTATGGCTGACTGCACCGAGCGGAACTGTTGCTCGTGGATGAGCGGCCCCATTTCAGTGGTATCGTCCAGGGAGTCGCCCAGTTTGAGTTTCCCGAGACGCTCTGCAACCCGCTCCAGAAGTGCGCCTTTGACACTGCGTTGTACCAGCAGGCGGCCCAATGCCCGGCACCACTGGGCGTTGAGATTCGCCAGCCCGTAGACGATGCCGTCCGCCGCCAGTTCCAGGTCAGCATCCTCAAACACGACCAGCGGATTGTTGCCGCCAAGTTCCAGTTGGGTAGGGCGGAAGGAGTCGGCACAGGCCCGTGCGATAGCGCGCCCGCCGGCGGTGCCGCCGGTGAACGAGATGGCCTTTATGCGCTCATCGCCAATCATCTGGTTGCCGATATCGCGGCTGCCGCACACCAGCTGGAAGGTGCCGCGCGGCAGGTCGCAGCCTTGTATGATTTCCGCCATCACCAGCGCGGAGTGCGGCGCCCACTCTGACGGTTTGATGATGCAGGGTGCGCCGGCGGCAAGGGCGCTGGCGATCTTGTGTGAACCAATGGCAGTGGGGCCATTCCACGGCGATATCAGCAGTGCCGGGCCCCAGGGGCGGCGCAGGTAGGTGACATCGCCCATTTTGCCTGGCAGGGTCTTATCCAGTGCGCCAGTGCGCAAGTAGCCGGCAGCGGCGCGATAGACAAAGGGTGCCAGTTGCGCCATGCGCCGGGTGACCTGTATCACGGCGCCCGTGGTCACCGCATCTGCGTACGCCATACGTGCGGCAGCGTCGGGGGTCTCAAGGCGGTCTGCTATGGAATCCAGTATGTCGGCACGCTCTGGCGCAGACAGGTTTTCCCACTCGCCAGTTTGGTAGGCGCGGTCCGATGCCGCAAGTGCAACCTCCACCTGTTCACTGGAGGCGGACTTCTGTGCCTGCAGGGCTTCGAGTGTGTTCGGGTTTTTCAGGTCGTTGCCACGATCTACCACAGGCGCGACCTTGTCCCCGTCAATATAACTCATGAGGGTTGGAAGGTTCTGTTCTGCCATGTCGTCCCTGGCTGCTGCTGTCTGTTCCACATTAATGCCAAATTTTGATGTCCGTACTAGTGTTCAATAGGTACGGTGGTGATTCTTTGCGTATTGTCAATTTCCATGGGAGGGCAGTAGCTAGAATGCAAAGCAATGGGTGCAAATCAATTTCCATCTATTTCGTGGTTCGCCCCGCGAGATGAAGTGGTGGGCAAATGAGGGGTAGGGATAGTTGGTAACACTGGCAATTGTGACAGGGCTTGCCATGGCAGTGCTGGCGCTGGTTCACGCCTGGCGTCTGCGGGGGCATTCCCGTGACATCTACTCAGCACCTGCGGCCTGGTCACGGGCAGGACTGTACTGGTGTTTCTGCCTGCTGGTCGCAATTTTCAGTGGTGCCTTACCCGCTGTGTTGGCAAGTCCGCTGGTGGCGCCGGGACAGCTATCAGATCCCTGGTGGTGGCTCGCTACGGTATTGGTAACGGGATTCATTCTCGGTGCCTACTGGGGGTACTGGTACAACACCACGCTGCGCTTTGGTCGTACGCTGGCGTTCTTTTCACAGGGTTTTTTTGGTCTCGCCTGGGGCGTCACCACGGGGCTGTTTTTCCTGTCTTTCTGGCAGTTGGCGCTCGCGATTGGGCCCGGCTGGCCGCTGTTTGGCACCTGGTTGCTGGCTTATACAATGATTTCCCTGTGGCAGGCGCTGTGGATGGATATGTACTGGGACGTCTGGGTGTCGCCTGAGCATGATACGCCCGCATCAATTCGCGCGAAGGTGCCGCGAACACATATTCCCAACATGACCCTGTGTCTCACGCACTACGCGCTGTTCGACAATGGCTGGTTGTTTATCGCCTGGCAGACCGCAGCCCTGTTGGCAGCCAGTTATGGTATGCGTATGCCGCCGCCCTGGTTTCTGGGCAGCACGCCCCCGGCGAGGCAGGTACCGGGGTTGTTGGGCCTGCCCAGAGCGGGTGGTTATATTGAGCAAAATGAGATCCGGAGCTGAGTAATGGCAGAACATGGTGCACCTACACTGATTGATGACCTGGCACTGGACCGCCAGGAGTGGAAGCACGCGCTGGATGATATCTACCGCCAGCACGATGAGGCGGGCGTCAGGGATATTCTGCGCGCCCTGCAGAACCACGCGCTGGATCGCGGCATTGTGTTGAATGAGGCGACGCTGAATACGCCCTACATCAACACCATTCCGGTGTCGGAACAGAACGCCTATCCCGGTGATATTGAGCTGGAAAAGCGTATCGAGAATATTGTGCGCTGGAACGCGATGGCGATGGTGTTGCGCGGGCAGGATGCGGGTGATGGCGTGGGCGGCCACATCGCCACCTACGCCTCGGCGGCGACGATGCTGGAGGTGGGTTTCAACCATTTCTTCCGCGCCCGGACAGACAGTACAGATGGCGACGTCGTTATCCCACAGCCGCATGCGGCGCCCGGCATCTACGCGCGCGCATTTCTTGAGGGGCGTTTGAGCGAAACGCAGATGAAGAACTTCCGCCGCGAGTTACAGCCGGGTGGAGGGCTTAGCTCCTATCCGCACCCGCGCTCCATGCCCGATTTCTGGCAGATGCCGAATGCGTCCATGGGGTTGTCCACGCCTTCTGCGATTTACCAGGCGCGTTTCGCCCGCTACCTGGAGAACAGGGGCCTCAAGCCCAAGCGCGGCGGCAAGTTCTGGTGCTTCATCGGTGACGGCGAGTCTGACGAGCCGGAAGTGCTGGGTACGATCAACATTGCCGCGCGGGAACGGCTCGACAACCTGGTGCTGGTGGTCAACTGCAACCTGCAACGACTGGACGGGCCGGTGCGCGGCAACGGAAAAATCATTCAGGAACTTGAGCGCGCATTTCGCGGTGCCGACTGGAACGTGATCAAGGTCATCTGGGGTAGCGGTTGGGACGGCCTGCTGGCCAGCGACCGCGATGGCATACTGCGCCATCGCATGGAGGAATGTGTGGATGGTGATTACCAGCGCTATTCCATCCTGCCCGGCAACGAACAGCGTGAACACTGGGTAAAAGGCGATCCGTTGCTGGAGCGGATGATGAATTCGCTGACGGATGAAGAGCTCAAGCAGATCAAGCGCGGCGGCCAGGATCCGAAGAAACTGTACGCGGCATTCAGCAAAGCCAGCCAGGCCAGTGACGGCCCGACCGTGATCCTCGTAAAGACCGTAAAGGGAGATGGTATGGGCGCCGCTGCGCAGGGTCGCAACAATGCCCACCAGAAAAAAGACCTGAGCGCGGAGGAGCGATTGGCCTGTGCGCGCGCCTATGGCATTCCCCTGCAGGATAGCGAGGCTATTGAGGCGCAGTTCTATCGCCCGCCCGAGGATAGCGAGGAGATGCGCTATCTGCGTGCGCACAGGGAAGTCCTCGATGGTTACGTACCGCAGCGACGTGTAAAGTGCCCGAGCCTGCAGCCGCCACCGCTGGAAGCGTTCGAGCAGTTTATGCGCGGCACCGGCGAGCGCAGCATTTCTACCACCATGGCTATGGTGCGTATGCTGGCGCTGTTGATGAAAGACAAGGCAATCGGTGATTTCGTCGTGCCGATTGTGCCGGATGAGGCGCGCACCTTCGGGATGGACGCGCTGTTCAAGGTGGCGGGAATCTACTCGCCGGATGGGCAGAAGTACACGCCGGTGGATGCGGATTCGCTGATGTCTTACCGCGAGGCGGTTGACGGCCAGATTTTGCAGGAAGGGATTTGTGAAACGGGCGCGATGGCGTCATTCCTGGCAGCCGGCACCGCGTATGCAGTGCACGGCGTACCCACAATACCTTTTTACATTTTTTACTCGATGTTCGGCTTCCAGCGCGTTGGCGATATGATCTGGGCCTGCGCCGACATGATGGCCCGCGGGTTCCTGCTGGGTGGCACGGCCGGCCGGACTACACTGAACGGTGAGGGGTTGCAGCACGAGGACGGACACTCCCATGTGCTCGCCAGCACGGTACCCAATCTCAAGAGTTATGACCCCTGCTTTGCCTACGAACTCGTGGTGATCGTACGCGACGGGATTCGTCGTATGTACCAGGAGGGCGAGGAGATTTTCTACTACATCACGCTCTATAACGAGAACTACCTGATGCCGGCGATGCCCGCCGAGGACGTCAGTGAAGGGATTCTTCGCGGTGCCTACTGTTGGCGTGAGCGCGAGACAGCAACACAGGGCGCCGAGCAGGTGGACATCCTGGCCAGCGGCTCCATGATACAGCAGGCAATAGCCGCGGCAGATCAATTGCAGGCAATGGGGTATGCGCCTGCGATCTGGAGTGTGACCAGCTATGTGGAACTGGCGCGGGAAGCCGAGGAGTGTGAACAGGATGCGCGCAACAACCCTTGTGAGCCCCGGCGCACACCGTATATTGAATCACTCTTCGCCCAGAGTCGTGGGGCGATTGTCGCTGTCACCGATTACCAGAAGTCCCTGCCGGGATGTATCGCGCGCTGGATGCCGTCAACCTATACCGTGCTGGGAACCGATGGCTTTGGTCTCAGTGAATCACGCGCAGCCCTGCGCGATCATTTCGAGGTGGATACACCGCATATCGTGCGGGCTGCGTTGACCACGTTGTACCGGCTCGGAAAAATAAGCGAGCAGACGCTGCGGGAGCAACTGCCTGATTAGGGGATAGTGTCTATTCCGCCTTGATCTCGACGCGCCGCTCAAAGATAAACTCGTTGGCGAGGTACGATACCTCATGCTCAGCGCCGGGATACAGCGGGTAGGGCGCAGGCGACTGGATCAGGCACCACCCGTCTTCCAGAGCCGCCAGCCCGGTTGCGTAGGGCGGCTCGGTCCCGGGTAGTTGTGGCCCTTTGCCCCCCGTGCCATCGTGGATGGCCCAGCCGACGGTCTCTGTGTCGAGCGCGCCCTCGGCCAGCCAGAGATATAACACCTGCTGTCGGATAGCCATCAGTCTTGCTCCCTGCCAATACGACCGCGCTGCTCGATGCGGGTGTGGTAGTAGTCGACGTCGAAGCGCGGGTCGTCACTCAGGTAGCGCCAGAGTCGGGCGCGCTGCATCTGCTCGTAGCGGCTTTCGTGTCCCTTCTGCCACGGCTGCATGGTGCGAAAAACCTGTGCCACGCTGTCGTGTCGCATCAGCGCGAAGGTATGGTCGCTGGCGTCGTTGTGGATCTGCTCGAAATCCTCCATGTCCCAGCGTTTTACCTGGGAGACCCTCGGGTTGAGCCGGATCTTGTACATCCAGCGATCGACATCACTCGGGTTGGGCTGGCCTGCATGCCAGAGGCCGTGATGAAACACCATCAAAGTCCCTGCTGTGCCACTGTATTGCTGCTCCCCCAACAGATGTTGGAAGCGACTGACACCTTCAGCGCGGGTGCGGCGCAGGTGCGTTGCAGGTACAAAACGGGTGCCGCCGGCGCCCGCTGCGACATCCTGTGGAAAGTAGAACAGCTGTATGTCAAAGGTAGGGTCCGCGCTGTCGACGACGGCGTCCACGTGCAGGTGTTGCTGATAGGTGCTGCCTGCGGGCAGGCGGTGCACAAAGTCGTGGTCAAAGAGCGGGTCGGGACCCACCAGCGACTCGATGATGCCCTGTACTTCTGGCAGATTGAGCATTGCGCCAATGACCGATGGCGCCGGGTAACACTGTGAGAGCGGCGTCAGACTGGCCGGCCGCGGAGGTCCGCCGGCTTCGGCGGGCAGCCCGACAATCTGGTTGATCTTGTTCTCTTCGAGCGGCCGCAGTTCTTCGATAATGGCCTGGTTGATTTCGTCGGGAATCAGCGCATCGAAGCGGAGAAAACCGTCTGCGACGAAACGGGCCATTTCCTGCGTGGTGAGTTTGTAGTTTTTCGCTGGCATAATTTAAAACCCCATCAGGGTGGCATAGCGATCGCGATGGTAGGCGCGGTTGCCGAAACTGGCTTCCAGTACGCGGGCCCGCTTCAGATAAAGGCCCGCGTCGAACTCGTCAGTCATGCCGATACCGCCGTGAATCTGTATCAGTTCATTGGACATAGCAAACAGGAATTTGCCCACCTGGCATTTTGCCAGTGAGGCCAGTTCGGGCACATTGTCCGCGCCGGCATCCACGGCCTGTAGAGCGGCCTCGACACAGGATCGCGACTGTTCCATCAACGAATACATGCTCGCTGCGCGGTGACCCAGCGCCTGGAAGGAGCCTATGACTCGCCCAAACTGCTCCCGCGTTTTCAGGTAATCCAGCGTCATGTCGAACGCCTGGGAAGCCGTGCCAAGCATTTCCGCAGCAATGCCAATACATGCGCGATCGAGAATAGCCTCCAGCACTGGCAGTCCCTCATCCACCTTACCGAGCGCAGCCTCGCTCTCGACCCGAACATCGGTGAGAGAGAGCCTGGCATAGTCGCGGCTGTCTATCGTGGGGAGCGCGACCCGTTCCACGCCTTCTGTTTGCGCGGCTACCAGAAACAGGCTGATACCTTTTGCCTCACCGGGATGACCCGAGGTACGCGCCGCGACGACAAAATGCGTGGCCGACATGCCTTCCGCAACAAAGGTCTTTTTACCATTGAGGATGAAGCTGTCACCGCTTTGCCCGGCCTCGCATGCGGTTTGCAGCGGCGCGTGGCGTGATGACTCATCCAGCGCCAGTGACACTATTGCGCTGCCGTTCACAATACCGGGCAGCAGCGCTTCCCGCTGCGCGGTATTGCCCGCGAGCATCAGCGCGCTGGCTCCCACCAGTGAGGAAGTAAAAAGCGGTGAGGCCGTAAGCTGCCTGCCAAGCTGCTCCAGGATAAGGCCGCAGGTGAGGTAGCCCAGATCTGAACCCCCGTACTGCTCTGGCACCAGAATACCGGTCCAGCCCATATCGACCATTGCTTTGAACGTCTCCGGCTGGAATCCCTGCCCCGAGTTGCTGTCGCGCAGCGCGCGGAAACTGCTGACAGGTGCCTTGTCGATCACCCAGGCGCTGGCCTGATCCTTAATGAGTGCCTGTTCTTCTGTAAGTACCGCCATGATCAACCCTTCTGTGTGGTTTCAGGAAGGCCGAGAATATTCTTGGAAATAATATTCTTCTGTACCTCGTACGACCCGCCATAGATCGACATCGACTTGCCACCCAGCCATTCCCGGACGGTCCGCGCCTCCTCCTCGGAGTATTGGCCAGGTTCCCAACCCAGGCCCTGGTTACCCATAATCTCCAGCAGTAGCTCGGAATGTCCCTGCGCAACATCGGTGGCTGAGTTCTTGAGGATGGATGCCGTGGCAGTGACCTCGAGATTGCCGCCACGAGCGTCTGTCATGATGCGGGCGATAGTGAGCTCATGAGCCGCAGTATCCATCAGGTGATCTGCCAGTCGGCTGCGCAGGTCGGCGTCGGCGAGTGCGCCTTCAGCGGTGGTTCCCAGATAGCGTTTGGCGACGTCCTGCAACGGTTCCGTCTTTGTGCTGCTAGCAGGGGCATTGGTCTGGCTCTGCCGTTCGTGTTGCAGCAGCCGCTTGATCACAGACCAGCCATCGTTCAGGTCGCCGAGCAGGTCGTCCTTGCGCGCCCTGGCGTTGCTGAAGAATGTCTCACAGAATGGCGATTCACCCGCGATCAGTTTGATGGGCCGGGTTTCGATACCGGGCTGGTCCATCGGCAGCATCAGGAAGCTGATACCATTGCGTTTTGCAGCGCTGCGATCTGTGCGCACCAGGACACCGCACCACTGGCTTTTATCGGCCCCCGATGTCCAGGTCTTCTGGCCGTTGATCACCCATTCCTCGCCCTCCAGCTCTGCACGTGTGCTGAGGGACGCAAGGTCTGATCCCGCATTGGGCTCGGACAGGCCGAGACACC
>JAGRIK010000151.1 GCA_020443325.1 Halioglobus sp. | reverse complement strand
GGCTCGTACCCCAGTAGGCGTTTCACCAAGCGAATCACGTGGAGCGACTGAAACGCCTACTGGGGTGCGAGCCCGTCGCCCACGACCAAACCCCCGACAGCGCTACGAGAAAATTCACCTCGTTACTATTCAAGGAGAAAACAGGCCGAGATATCAAATGAAGATTTTCCAACACGCTGCGAAACCAAGAGAATCACATCACTCAATAAACCGATACCGCGTTTTGTTCGCAATGGCAACCAGCGACAACATAACCGGTACTTCAACGAGCACACCCACCACCGTGGCCAGTGCCGCGCCAGAGTTCAAACCGAACAGACTGATCGCAACCGCTACCGCCAACTCGAAGAAATTGGATGTGCCAATCAACGCGGCCGGCGCCGCCGTCGAGAACGGCACCCGCCACAGGTAGGCCCAACCGTAGGCGATAATGAAAATACCGTAGCCCTGGATCAGGAGCGGGATCGCGATCAACGCGATCACCACCGGCTTATCGATAATGGTCTGCGCCTGAAACCCGAACAGCAAAACCACCGTCGCCAGCAGCCCCAGCACGGAGATGGGCTTTATGCTGGCCGTAAAGCTGGAGATGCGTTCATGATCGCCGGAGCTATCCAGAATTCTTCGGGTGATATACCCCGCTACGAGCGGAATTACCACGTACAGCACAACGGACAGCAGGAGCGTTTCCCACGGGACAACAATATTGGTCACGCCCAGCAGGAACGCGGCAATCGGGGCAAACGCGAACACCATAATAATGTCATTGATGGACACCTGCACCAGCGTGTAGTTTGCATCACCCCGCACCAGCTGGCTCCAGACGAAGACCATGGCCGTGCAGGGCGCGACACCCAGCAGTATCATGCCGGCGATGTACTCTTTCGCCGTTTGTGGATCGACATAATCCGCAAAGATGTACTCGAAGAACAGAATCCCGAGCGCCGCCATGGTAAACGGCTTGATCAACCAGTTGATCACCAGGGTGATGCACAGCCCCTTGGGTTTTTTACCCACGTCCTTGAGCGATGCAAAATCCACATTCACCATCATTGGGTAAATCATCACCCAGATGAAAACAGCAACGACGAGATTCACACTGGCGTATTCGAAATCCGCAATCGTATTGAAGAGTGCGGGAAGGATTAAACCCAGCCCGACTCCTGCCGCAATGCACAATGCCACCCACAGCGACAGGTAGCGCTCGAACAAACCCATAGGCGATGCATTTGCAGATGTCATAACAGTTCTTTCTCGATGCGTTCCCTGAGCATTTGAAATGCCTCATCAAATGCCGCGTTGATATCGTGTTCGCTGCCCTCGGCCTTGGCCGGATCAGGTGTGCTCCAGTGCAGTTTCTGGCAAGGGCCGAGAAACACCGGGCAGGTTTCGTTCGCGGCTTGGTCGCAGACGGTAATCACAGTATCAAAGGGCTGGCCGGCGAATTCATCCCACGATTTACTGCGCGCTTCGGGCAGAGCGATGCCATGGCGTTGCAGCGTTTCCAGGGATTTGGGATGCACAAAACCCGCCGGCTTGCTGCCCGCACTCACCGCCTTGAAGCGCCCCGCGCCGAGGTGATTGACGAGCGCTTCTGCCATCACGGAACGGCAGGAATTACCCGTACACAGAACGAGTACCGATTTCATCAGCAGCAACGCCCGACAGGGTTAGTATTTGCTGGCGCGCAAGTTGGCGCGTTCCCAGCAGTTTCTTTGGGTGTTTCTTCGGCTGTTTCTTCAGCGGTGCCGAAAAACTGGGCTTCTTCCATCGTCTGGTAGGCTTCCCAGGGAATACCCGCCGGATCTTCCACCCAGGACTTGTCAGAGCGGGCGTAACAACAGACCGTCTCGCCTTCATCAAAGACGGCGAGGTCGGCGTCCTGCAATCGCGTCCGCAGTTCCTCCAACTCGTGATCCTGATCCACCTGGATACCCAGATGATTTACACCCTTTTTCTCTGTGCGAGTCGATATCGCAAAATTGACGCAGGGATCATCCAGCATCCATTTTGCGTAATCCGATTTTGTCTTGGACGGCTGTGCCCCGAACAGGGCGCTGTAGAAGTTAATGGATTGCTCGAGATGTTCGACACCAACGTGGATATGCATGCGTTTCATAGGTTCTTCTCCTGATTAGCGGTCAAGTCACAGCAATCGGCCAACTCGATAACCGAGCAGCCGCTGCCTTTTTCCCGGTGAATACTGGCGAACTCATCACTGCAACAATCTTTCACCATGAAGCTGATCAATGCGTGCATGGCATCGTAATTGGCAGAGTAGATGATTGACCTGCCCTCGCGGCGGGATTCAACAATTCCCGCATTGGACAGGTGGTTGAGATGGAACGATAAGGTATTGTGCGGAGTCCCGAGCTTTTCACTCAATTCCCCGGCGGGCAGCCCGCGCTGGCCGGCCTGCACCAGAAACCGGAATGCCTTCAGGCGGGTTTCCTGGGACAGCGCATCGAATAGCGGAACAGCATCTTTTATATCCATATGTCCAGAATAGTGGACATATTGGAAAGCGTCAACCGGTCACAGAAAAAAAGTTTGGCATCCAGTCCCGAAGTTACCGCAGGGCGGGCTGAAGCCTTAGCGTGACTCAGCCCAACACATCGTCTGCGACAAAGTACTTGGGATCCTCGATCACGTTGACCTCGACAAGACTGCCGGCCTTGCGCAGCAGCTTGCGGCACTCCTCGCTGAGGTGTACCAGGTGCAGCGTCTTACCGACTGACAGGTAGCGATCGGCCAGGGTATCGATCGCCTCCAGCCCCGAGTGATCGGCGACGCGCGAGCGGGCGAAGTCGATAATCACATCATCGTTATCCTTTGCGGGGTCGAAACGCTCCAGAAAGGACGTCACCGATCCAAAGAACAACGGGCCGGTCACCGCATAGACCGTGGAACCCTTGTGATCTTCACGCGCCTCCACCAGGATGTGTTTCGCGTGCTCCCAGGCAAAAACGAGAGCTGAGACAATAACGCCTACCACGACCGCCATCGCCAGATCCGTCGCGACGGTGACAGCAGAGACCAGCACCAGTACCAGAGCATCGCTGCGCGGCACCTTGCGCAATACACGGAAACTACTCCATTCAAACGTGCCGATCACCACAATAAACATCACACCGATCAGTGCAGCGAGAGGAATCTGTTCAATCAGGGAAGACGCGACCAGAATAAACGCCAGCAAACTCAGCGCAGCAGTAATACCGGAGAGCCGACCACGGCCACCCGAGTTCACGTTGATCATGCTCTGGCCGATCATTGCGCAGCCGCCCATTCCCCCGAAAAAACCCGTCGCGGTATTGGCAACGCCCTGGGCAACGCACTCCCGGTTGCCGTGCCCACGGGTCTCGGTAATTTCATCCACGAGGCGCAGCGTCAACAGGGATTCAATCAGGCCGATTGACGCGAGAACGATTGCGTAGGGGAAGATGATGAACAGCGTCTCGAGGTTAAACGGTACCGAGGGAATGTGAAAGCTGGGCAATCCGCCCTTGATAGAGGCGACATCACCCACAACCCGGGTATCCAGGTCCAGCCCGAACACCAGGCCGCTGACGACCAGGATCGCCACCAGCGATGAGGGCAGGGCCTTGGTGAATCGCGGCAGGAAGTGAATGATCACCATCGTCAGGGTGACCAGCCCCAGCAGCATGTAGAGTTGTTCCCCCTCCATCCACGAGACATCAACAATGCTGCCCTGCATAAATGTCCCGTGCAGCCAACCCGGCTCGCCGGCGACACCGAACTGGCCCAGTTGTGCGAGGAATATCACGATCGCCAGGCCATTCACGAAACCGAGCATGACCGGGTGCGGCACCATACGTATAAATTTACCGAGCTTCAGCGCGCCAGCGGTAATCTGCAGAATGCCCATTAACACCACGGTGGCAAACAGGTACTGCACGCCGTGGTCTGCCACCAGCGTAACCATCACCACCGCGAGCGCACCGGTAGCGCCGGAAATCATGCCCGGGCGACCGCCGATACAGGCCGTGATCAAACCGACCATGAACGCCGCATACAGGCCGACCAGCGGTTCGACGCCCGCCACAAACGCAAACGCCACTGCCTCTGGCACCAGTGCGAGCGCGACGGTCAGGCCGGACAGGATATCGTTTTTCGCAGTCGCGACTTTACTCGGGTGAAACTCAAACATTTTGCATTCTCGTCAACAAACACTGTCCGGCCGCACTCTGGGGCGGATAGCCGGATCAAATAACTGGACCAATCGAAGGAGGTGTTCTTGTTATGCGACGAGAGGAGGGGGCGAGCATTCTAGGGGATGGGCTAAACCAGTACAATCGGCCTGTCACTAACTGTGAACAAGTTACAGTCGGGATTTATACCCTATAATCAAGCATCACCCAGCTAACGTTTTCATATTTTTCATCTACTTACGAGGATTCCAGCATGAGCGAGCGGCAGGTACTGAACAAGTCCAATCTCGGCATCAAGGACGGTCTCCCGCTGCAGGCAAGCGAGGGTGGTATAGAGGAACTGCGCAAGGACATCCAGCGACTGATGGATATCGAGGCCATCAAACAGCTGAAGCACGCCTACTTCCGCTGTGTGGACACCGCCAACCTGGAAGAGCTCGGCACCCTGTTCCACGAGGATGTGACCGTACATTTTCGCGGCGGCAACTACGAGTGGAACCTGCAGGGTAGAGAGGAGTACGTGAATAATATCGGCCAGTCTTTCAGCACCGAAGCCGTGGGCCAGCACAATGCGCATCACCCGGAAATCCAGATACTGAGTGAGACGGAAGCCACCGCCCTGTGGTACCTGGCGGACAATATGTGGATTCTCAATCACAACTTCAAAACCCACGGCACTGCACTGTACTGGGACCGCTACCTCAAAGTGGACGGCAAATGGCTGATCAAGGAAACCAACTACGAGCGCATCTACGAGATCAACGATGTGCTGGAAGAGCGCCCCAACCTAAGCTCACACTACCTTGGCGTGCATGGCACCGAACCACAGTTCTAGGGCACCTCTGAAAAATGCTGTGATGCCTCAGGCTTTGCGTCACCTTGCCGCAACGCTTGCAGGTATTCCTGTAGCTGCGCTTCTGCATCGTCGCCAAACAGGATCTCGCAGGCTTCGCGCAGACCGGGCGCACTGGCGATATCCTCGTTGCGGACCACCAGCTCAATCTTGGAGCGACGACGCATGAAGTCTTCCAGTTTGACGATCATTTCCCGGCGTGCGGCCAGTTCGATTTCGCAGCGCGTGTACTCGGCGTTTTCGATCAGCAAACTGGCGCAGCTTTCATCCTCGCGAATTCTCTCCAGCAATCCAAAGGCGCTCTCGCCATAGCGGCGCCAGAAGCGCTCGGATAACGGCTCCCACGACGAGGGATCTGTCAGGGCATCCAGTCCCATCAACCTGGCCTGCAACATAAACTCATCGCGCAGTTCATCACCGGGCTCCCCGTACCAGCGGTTTTCTTTCTGCGGCACCTCGATGCCCAGTTGTGCGATCCACTCGGCGACTTCATCACCCACATTAAGGCAATCTGTCAGTTTGCCGCCGAATATACTCAGGTGTTGTCGCTCTTCATCCACCTCGATCACATGCTTGCGCGACAGCTGCACCCAGTCGGCCTCTCCTCCTTCACCCTTGATTGCCAGGGGCCGCACGCCCACACGCTCCGCGATAATACTCTCCCTCGTCAGCGGCGGATCAAGATCGAGCAGCGCATTGGCATTGGCCAGTATAAAATCGCGATCCTCGTCGGTGACCGTCACTTCGGGTGATTCAACCTGCGTATCTGTTGTCCCTATACAGGTTTTGGGCCCCATGGGTATCAGGAAGAACAAACGGCCGTCGGTGGCGAAGAAGGTCAGTACCCGCTTGTTGTCCGTGATCTGGTCGACGATGAGGTGAACGCCCTTGGAGAACAGGTGATGATACTCTGTCTGTTCCCCGGCAATTTCGTTCTGCCTATCTGTCCAGGGGCCGCACGCATTGATAATCGCTTTCGAGCGAATTTCAAGATGCTCCCCGCTGATAACATCGCGCGCCGTGGTGACCCATTGATCCTGTTCCCGGCGGGTGTCATTGGACTCCACATAGTTGGCGGCAATACACCCGAAGTTCAGGCTCTTGCGAATAAAGTTGAATACAAAGCGCGCGTCATTGTCATAGAGATAACAATCGGAATATTCCAGTCCGCCTGCCGCGTTACTGGTGTTCACCACAGGCTCCGCACTCTCGATTGCGGAGGCGCCAACAAAACGCGGAGCGCGCGTCACAAAACGGCCCATGATCCAGTAGAGAACGCTGCCCAGATACACAAAAAATGGCGGAAAACGAAAACCCCGCTGAATCGTTGTCAGGAAACGGATCTCCTTCACAGTAGACGGATACGCGCGCATCAATCGATTGCGGGATTTACACAGTTTGTTAACCAGCAGGAACTCCAGGCTCTCCAGGTACTTGATACCGCCCCAGGCCAGGTTGGACGAATTGGAGC
>JAGRIK010000018.1 GCA_020443325.1 Halioglobus sp. | reverse complement strand
GTCTATCCACAACCGCCCTACGAAGCCACTTCCCAGGGGACGGAAATACCTCAGTTTTCGTCTCGGTTAGCTTTCCCCCGGTCTAGCAATCGCTAGAGACTTTTTCAACACGCTGCAAAATAGCTGCCCCTCGTGCGATTGACCAAGTTTCTGCGGAAATGTCGGGCTTCAGTTGTGTCCCGCCAGACTCAGGATTCGCGTCCCTCAAAAACCCACCCGCCGAGCGTACCGATATATTCCGTCAACGGGGTGTCAGGGGGAATTTCTCCGGGCCCTCGCCGCACCTCGCAGAAGCCATCGGTAACGCGTATTTCTGAAATCCAGTCCGGATGGTATCCCGCCGCTATGACAAGTTTGCAGATCAGGACACTCATGGGGGTTTTGGTCTGTTGGTCACCTGAGACCAGCGACGAAAACTTTTTCACAGAGCTGCCCTCGGGATCTGCCTCCAGTGATGAGCGCAGGCCACGCTCCAACAGGTGGTCATTCGACCAATCCTCAAGTATATAAAGCCCGTCGTTACGCAATCGAGGAAATAACATCTCAAAAGTGGCAATGCTGGGCTCAAGGTAATGACTGGCATCATCGATCACCAGATCGAGTTTTTCCTCGCCAAAAGCGCGGTCGAGTATGCGGGGCACAGCAACGCGATCGGACTGGTCAACACCCCAGTTAATCTCTACCCGGGCCTCGGGATCGTGTATCGCCAGGAAGTCAGTCAACCTGGGGACAGGCTGGTCGGACAGTTCAAAGGCCACCAACTTCCTAGGGGCAAGCAGTTTGGTAAAAAAAGACGTACTGCCACCCTGATCAACGCCCACTTCGACCATCTGGCACCCTGCGAATTCAGATGCCAGGCTGATGTAGCGATTGCTAAAGGCTCTATTCTTGCGCAGGCAAACCCAACCCTTGCGCGTGGGGGTTCGACGACGTGGTCGCAACTCGAACGTTACGCCGTCTACAATTTCCAGATCCGGAGAGTAATCCATTGCTACAGGGAGAACAGGTTTTCAGGCCCGAGCTTCTTCTTGTACAGCGCAATATCACTCTTATAGGCTTTCTTCACACACGCCACCAGTTCGTCGTTGTACATGGTCTTGATAGAAGGCATAAATCCCTGGGATTTATAGTCGAGTAATTCCAGCGGTGAACGCTTATACGGTTTTCTTTTCGCCAACTTGTGATAGCCGTCACTGCCGTGTTTTGTCAGCGGGCGGGCATCCACAAGTTCGAGATCAATCTTGTCCTTCAGCACGTCCCTCGCAGTCGCAAAATCTTCAAGGGCAAAGTAGTCATCGTAGTCTTCATAGACCAGGAAATTGGTCTGCGGCATCCAGTGGATATCGGCATTTTTTATACGTTCCTTGCTCATGCTTTTTACAAAGAACTCGAAGGTAATATCCTCAATATCGATTTTCCGCCTGAAGAGTTCGACAAACCCCCAGGCCGGGTTGTTTCGGCTCACAATCTTGTCCAGGTACACACTCAACAACCGCGCAAAGGGGCACCGCAAAATGACGAACGTGTATTTTGCCTTCGCAAGTTCCGACAGGTTGGCGGTGAAGGTATTGTTGTTCTGGTGAATCCAGTTGAAATCCGAACTGTCCCTGATACAGCCATTCGCAATAGCCAGGGTGGTTCTCATGGTGGAGCAGGCATTCTTGGGTATGAAGGTATAGATGGCATCGCTGGGGTAGATGTTCAGTGCGAATTGTTGCGCAAAGCTGTGCTGCTTGTTCGTTCTCAGGGTGCTGTAGCTCTGGTGGCTATAGCGAAATAATCGTGGCATCCAGTACTCCATACGCATTGCGTCAGCGGGCCGCGTGGCTTGCGGCGCGGCCATTGATCGTATCATAGGAGTATTCACCCTTCCTAGGCAGTAGGGATGCTGCCGTCCGGGTGGCAGCGCCGTTGCGCGGAGCCTTCAGGCGGCGCGAGATGCTGCCAGGCCAGCGTACTTCTGCAGATAGTACGTTTCGTCACCGTACAACTTTGCCAGCACCATCAGGCGTTTGTAATGGTGGCCGACGCACAGCTCGTCTGTCATGCCGATGCCCCCGTGCAGTTGCACCGCCTCCTGTGCCACAAACCTGCCGGCTTCCGACACCTTGACCTTGAGTGCCGCGCAGGCCGCAGCGGCCTCATCACTGGCCTCGTCCAATGCAATCGCCGCGTTGAGCACCAGAGAGCGGGTCTCCTCCACTTTCAGGTACATCTCCGCCATGCGGTGTTGCAGCGCCTGGAACTTGCTGATCGGCTGCCCAAACTGGTTCCGGGTCTTGGTATATTCCACTGTGGCATCGAGCAGCGCCTGCATGGCCCCGAGGGCTTCGGCGCCCAGTTCTACAATCGCGATGTCGAGTCCGGCTTCTACCAGTGGCAGGCCGTCTTCTGCTTCGCCCAGAACGTGCTCATCAGCAAGCTGTACATCGGTGAACTGAACATGCGCGCCGCGACTGCCATCCACCGCAACAAAGTTCTCGCGCACCACGCCGGGCGAATTCACATCGACAATAAACAGGGTAATGCCAACCCCATCACCGGCCTGTCCGGAACGACGTGCAGTGACAATGAGGTAATCCGCACAGTGTGCGTTGAGCACCGACAATTTACGGCCCGTCAGCCTATAACCACTGCCATCGCGCTGCGCAACGGTATCTACCCTGCCGAGGTCATACCCGGACTGGATCTCGGCAAACGCAAATGCCCACTGCGCTCCGCCGCTGATAATATCGGGAATGTACTGGCGCTGTTGCGCATCGCTGCCGCCCCGCTGCAACAGCCCGCCACAGGTCACCACAGTAACGAGAAAAGGTTCTCGCACCAGGCCCTTGCCCAATGCCTCACCCATCACCATCAGGTCAGTCGCGCCGCCGTCAAAGCCACCAAGTGCCTCGCTGAAGGGCACCGACAACCACCCCAACTCGGCAAACTGCTGCCAGGCCCCTGCCTCATATCCCAGCTCGCTCTTGCACAACTTGCGGTGACGCTCCACATCGCAGTGCTCGCGCACATACTTGTCGACGCTGTCCTGAAGTAAAATTTGCTCTTCGCTGAGGGAAAAATCCACGGTCCGGCCTGTGTCTGGGAATCGCCCCTGATCCTAACAAAGGGGTCAGAGTAAAACAATCAATCCATACGGTTTTATTTGCACGGGATTTGACCTAGACTCGGCTACGACATCGCTCGCCCGACGTATCCTCACACCACCATCAACAGGATGACCCATGCCACAATTGAAGCTGAGTGCCGACGAAGTACTGACCACCACCCGCGCCGTGCGCAAGCGCCTGGACTTCGACAAACCGGTTGAGATGTCGGTGTTGCGCGAGTGCCTCGACATCGCCCTGCAGGCGCCCTCGGGCTCGAACTCTCAGGGCTGGCACTTTGTGCTGGTGACCGACCCCGCAAAAAAGGCAGCCATTGCAGAGATGTACCTCAAGGCGTTTGATGACTATGAAGCAGGTCCCGCCCAGCCCACAAAACAACACCTGGACGATCCATCAATGGCGCCTACCCAGGCCCGCGTACTGAGTTCCGCACGCTACCTTGCCGACAATCTCGGCAGGGTCCCCGCCATGCTGATTCCATGCTGCGCCGGGCGACCGGATATGGCAGGACTGCCGCACGGGGCTGTCGCGAGCATCTACGGCTCCATCCTGCCGGCGGTCTGGAGCTTTATGCTGGCAGCAAGGGAACGCGGCCTCGGCACCTGCTGGACCAGCCTGCACCTGAGCTACGAGAAGGAAGTGGCCGCGCTACTCGGCATTCCCGATGACGTCGCGCAGGTTGCCCTGATCCCCATTGCCTACACCCTGGGCACAGATTTCAAAGCAGCGCCGCGCAAGGATCTGGACAATGTGCTGCATACCGACGGCTGGTAGCAGCCCGGTAAGCGTGCATGAACACTACGGCCATGCATAAAAAGCCCGTTCCCGCCGAAGCCGACATCACCCGGCTCGCAGGCCATCGCTTCCCGGGCGGCACTTATACCGTGGCCCACTGGGAAAACTTCCTGCTCACGGAATGTACCGGTGCAGAACTCCTGCCCGACGGACAGGTACACCCGGTCGCACTCTTTCACCTGCCCATCATCGGCGCGGGCACGTCCATCGCAGAGATGTTCGACCTCGGGCAGGCGGAATCCGATCTTTCCATCATGATTGAGAGTTACGACTGGGAAATGTTCCAGCCGCTGCGAGAGGAAACGCGCTACAGCGTGAGCGGCGGCATCACCAGTGCACAGCGCTGCAAAAACCCCGAGGGTAAACTGTACGATCGCATCGCGTTCTGTTTTGAGGTGCACGACCCCAGAGGCACACTGGCCGCCCGCACCACCATTACCTGGCACTACACGAGGGATACACTGTGAGCGTGGCAGTCGGCGACCGCATTCCCGAGTGGGTCATGGACAGCGTTACGCCTGAGCGCATGCGCACGATGGCGGCGATACTGCGCGATCCCAATCCAATCCACTGGGATCGCGATGCCGTGAACGCGCTGCCGCTCGGGCTGGGGCAACGCACCATCAACCAGGGCCCGCTGGGCCTGTCCTACATGATCAATATGCTGCATGCCTGGGCGGGCCCCGACGCGATACGGCGCATTGTGATGCGCTTTCCCCAGGTGGTACTGGACGGCGAGCGGGTGGTTGCCCGCGGTGAAGTGAGCGCGCTGCGGCAGGAGCAGGATGTGTCACTCGCCGAGTGCAGGATCTGGCTGGAACACGCCGAGCGCGGTGTGTTACTGGAGGGGACAGCGACGGTTGCGCTGCCATGTCCCCTATCGTAATCAAGTACCGCAAATATTTGCGGGATACGGGAGAGTTACATCATGCTGAGTAAACTGACCTGGCCCCTGCTACTAACGCTGTCGGTGCTAGTCCTGAATGCTCCCGCCTTCGGCAGTAAGCCGACACCAGAGGCCCAGGCCCTGATTGAGACACTGGGCTTGTCTGAGGCAGACGCCCCAATTAGCAAGCATCCAGGGTGGAAGCCGCGCAAGATCGTCGTGATGTTGCTGCCTAAAGCGGGATTCGGCAGCCCCGACTACGAGGCGCAACTGAGGAATGCCGCTGGCGAAGTGGAACTGGTCATTGACCACTCCGGCGACTTTGTTCCATCCGCGCAGATTCTTGCCGGCGCAGATGCAGTCATAGGAATCTGCACCTCGCCAATGCTACAAAATGCGGATGAAAATTTACTCTGGGTGCACAACTACTACGTCGGAATGGATCACTGCAAAGGTGCTACTGAAGCACAGTTGCAGGACATCGTATTCACCAACAACAAGCGCTTGTCCGGCCCTGCCATCGCCGAGCACGCCATTGCGATGTTACTGGCACTGACCCATAACCTGCCCGCCTACAGCACGGCACAACGCAAGGCCAACTGGAATAGCGCGCTTTCCGATGGTGTCACGTTTGGTGAACTCAGGGGTAAAACACTGCTGGTCGTTGGACTCGGCGGCATCGGCACGGAGATTGCCTGGCGTGCCCATGGGTTAGGGATGCGCGTGATCGCCACACGTAATTCCTCACGCGAAGGCCCTGACTACGTTACAAAAGTGGGGCTGTCGGACGACCTGTATGCACTGGCAGGTGAGGCCGATGTAATCGCGAACGCGCTCCCCCTGACACCGGCTACGACAGGAGTCTTCAACAAGGCCTTCTTCGAAGCGGTCAAACCCGGCGCTATTTTTCTATCGGTGGGCCGCGGCCAAAGCACGGTGACAAGCGACCTCGTGGCCGCGCTTGAATCACACCAGCTATATGGTGCTGGCCTCGATGTGACTGACCCGGAACCACTGCCGAAGGACAGCCCGTTGTGGCACCTGCCCAACGTCATCATAACTCCCCATGTGTCCGCCGCCGGTGGCGACAGCCCTGAGAGAACAATGATAATTGCGATCGAGAATTTGCGCCGGTATGTTGAGGGTGAACCACTGCTCAACATTGTCGATATGCGCAAGGGCTACTAGGTCTCACAGATGGTGATTTATGCAGGTCGGTATATTTGAAGCACTTGTAAACACGGCTGGCCAATGACGCGTTTGGCCGCCCTGGTACTGGCTTACCTCTTTCTGGCACTCGCCATTGTGGGCGTCGTCCTGCCGGGCCTGCCCACTGTACCTTTTTTATTGTTGGCCGCGTGGTTCTCGGCCAGGGGGTCCGAGCGTTTACACCGCTGGCTTTACGCACACCCACATTTCGGCAAGCTTCTCATCGACTGGGAGACCCAAAAGGCGATTTCGCGCAGGACTAAAGTGGTTGCCGTGATAATGCTGATTGCGAGTTGGGTTGTGATGTATCATCGCGTGAACAGTGCGTGGCTTCTGGCCGGCATTGCGATGCTATTCATCATAATTGCGGCGTATCTTGTAACAAGACCGGAACCGCAGGCGAACCGGTAATACGCCAGCGACGGTATGCACCAGAGTCGGGGGTAACCGGGGAGTCATCGAAATGGAAAGTGAATACCATATTGTATGGGCGATGCTGTTCGGCGCGGCAGGCTTCGGCTATTTCTGGTACGGCAGGAAGCAGAGAGCCGCTGTACCGTTTGTCGCAGGTATCGCCCTGTTTGTTTTTCCCTATTTCGTAACCAATGTGTACCTTCTGGTATTTATCGGGGTTGTGCTGGTGGCGCTACCCTACTTTATAAGCCTCTAACTGTGCGAGGATAGTCGGGTTGCTTGTCGCTGCTGTGCACCGCACACGATCTAACGCGCTGGACGGTATCTCCCACTCCCGTCTACAGGTGTTCACACTGGGAAAACAAGGAAGATAACTATGAATTGGTATCTGGAAGTATTAAAGAAGTATGCGCAATTCAGTGGTCGTGCGCGACGCAAGGAGTACTGGTTTTTTGTGCTGTTCAACCTGTTAATCAGTATTGCCCTGGCCATTGTTGACAGCCTGACGGGAACGCTGGATACCGAAACGGGCTACGGACTCCTGAGTGGCATTTACTCACTGGCAGTATTTATTCCGTCAATGGCGGTGGGTTTCAGGCGGCTTCACGATACTGGCCGCAGCGCGTGGTGGATTCTGATAGCCCTCATCCCCCTTATTGGAGTGATAGTGCTACTGGTATTCATGGTGCAGGATAGCGAAGAGGGCGAAAACAAGTACGGCCCGTCACCTAAACTCGACGCCTGACACGATGTCTGTTGTATTGATGCCACTGCCCGCGCGCGACTTCGATCCCACCGAAGCGGGCGTACCCTGGCGGGAACTGACACGGCGCGGGCATCACGTGCGCTTCGCCACGCCGGATGGCAGCGTCGCCCAGGCCGACCCGCGCATGGTGCACGGCACAGGTCTGGGGCCACTAAAAAACACGTTGCGCGCCGACAGGAATGGGTTGGCCGCGTATGAGGCGATGCTGGCAGACCCGGCTTTCCAGCAACCCTGGGACTACACACATGCGGCCTGCCAGACAATCGATGGGCTGCTGCTCCCCGGTGGTCACGCAAAGGGGATGCGCGAGTACCTGGAATCCATCACATTGCAGGTGCTTGTCAGCCGCGCGTTCAAGCGCAATCTTCCTGTGGGGGCCATCTGCCACGGCGTGGTACTGGCGGCGCGGGCGCAAACAGACAGCGGGCGTTCCGTACTGCACGGCCGTCAAACGACCGCCCTGACGCGCAGCCTGGAACTCACTGCCTGGGCGCTTACGGGGCTGTGGCTCGGGAATTACTACCGCACCTACCGTGAAACGGTAGAGTCGGAAGTCACCGGCGCACTGGCACAACGTACAGATTTTCACAAGGGCCCGCTCGCGCTGCGGCGCGATACGCCTGAACACCCCGAGTGGGGTTTTACAGTTCGCGATGGCAACTACCTGTCGGCGCGCTGGCCCGGCGATGCCCACCGCTTCGCGCTGGAGTATGCGGCACTCATGGACTGCGCGACATGACCGTAAACGAACTGGTTCCACGCGATATCAGTTGCCCCTATTGCGGGGAGGCCATCGAGGTTTTGCTGGATTGCTCAATCGACCAGCAACACTATATTGAGGACTGCCAGGTGTGTTGTCGCCCGATCGAATTCCGCGTGACCGTGGATTACGAGGGCGACGTCTCTGTGGCAGTTACCGCGGAGAACGACTGAGTGACGGGCGCGAAGCCCCGGCAGCGAGAGCTACTCAGGCATTCGGCCGCCAGCCACCGTGAAAGCCCGCAGGCACCCGGTGCGACAGGTGCACTTTTGCCAGCGGACCATCGGACACTTTCAGCGCATTGAAAATATACAGGCTGCTG
>JAGRIK010000150.1 GCA_020443325.1 Halioglobus sp. | reverse complement strand
GAATCGGGGCGCAGGAAATGCAGCCAGTAGTCCCAGATGACGGGTGCGTAATCCTCGAACGGCGGGCACGTGATATCGCCCTGTGCCAACAGGCTGCGCGTGAAGGTCGAATCAAAATGTGTGGGGTAGTTGATGTAGCCGATTATTTGCGGTGGAACCCCCATGCGCGCGATCATTTTTTCGCCAAGGGCCTTCACGGGCGGCAGGCGGCTGATTCCCTTGCCAGCGATTTTCGTCGCGGAATCCAGTAACCGGACATCCAGCGTCCTGAGTCCCGGACCGCCGGACACTTTCATCAGCACCTTGAGCAAATCGCCGACCCTGATGCCGTCCGGATCGGTGATAAAGAAACACTCCTGGTCGTGATCCGGTAGATGTGCCAGGTAATCAATCGCGTTTACCACGTAGTCCACCGGCACGATATTGAGCAAGCCGGCCTTGTGCAGCAGCAGCGGCAGGCCCTCGGGCACCACCGAGCTCAGGTTTTTCAGGGTTTCAAAGAAATAGTAGGGGCCATCGACCTTGTCCATTTCGCCCGTCACCGAGTGGCCGACGACCATTCCCGGGCGATAGATACGCCAGTTCATCTTGCTCTCGGCGCGCACCAGGCCTTCTGATTCATGCTTGGTGAGGAAATACGGGTGGTCCATCGCGCCCGCTTCCTCGAACATATCTTCCGTGAAAGTGCCCTCATACAGGCCGGCGGCAGCGATGGAGCTAACCTGGTGGAAACAGCCGGACTTGAGCGCCTTGGACAGGCTGATTGCCTGCTTTGTGCCGTTGACATTGCTGATCCGCTGGCTCTCAGCGTCGGCTTTCATGTCGTAGATTGCCGCCAGATGGAAAAAGTGGTCGATCTTGCCGGTATGTTTCTTGATCCACGCGGGCTTTACACCCAGCCTGGGTTTACTCAGGTCGCCCTCTACCGCGATCACCTGCTCTTCGTCGGCACCCCAGAGTTCACGCAGGCCAGCGATCTTCGCCATCGATTCGGGACGCACCAGCAGGTAGATCGTGGCGCCGCGATCAAGCAGTTTGGGGACCAGGAAGCGACCGATGAATCCTGTTGCGCCGGTGACAAAATAGTTCATACGAGAATCCTTAATATCATCAATGCGAGGCGGGTTATTACTGAGTCTGGAATCGCCCACATTAGAGCAATCTGCCGCTCAAGTGAATCCCTGTATTTCGCGCGAAGTGATCTATACGTTAGGATGTTGCGTAAACACGACGAAATGTCCCGCAAATGGTAGCCGACCGCGCAGTGTTGCATAGTTTTGTACCGATTAACGGGGTCGTGCCTCGCCTGCCACAGTGTGCCGGGAATCCCTGCCTGCTGCAGGCGTATGATGTTCCGCCACTCAATACCCCCACCGCAGCGATGGGTATGACCCAATGCCAGTCTTGGCCGGCGTCCTGTGATGATGAAGTGGCGATTGTTGTCAGGTGTTACAGCGCGGGTGGCCAGCTTATCCAGTGCTGCGGCCACGGCCTGCTCGCCGCAGCGCACAGTTGGTTGGGACGTTTGCAGCGTGATGTCCTGGGGCTATCCATGAACGGCAGCCTTGTTGCCGGTTGGCGCGAGGGCGATGTCACCTGGCTGCGCTTTGCCCATCTGCACACCAGTGAACAGGGCGTTCCCGACTGGCTGGACGGGGTATTTCCCGGTGTACAACGGGCGCAGGCCGTCGCTACTGCGGGCGGGGAAAGCGACTACCTGGTGCTGCAGTGGCCGGATGGTTTTGATCTCGGGAGGTTGCCCTGTCCGACAGTGGCGCTGGCCGACTGGACTGCGCGGGCGTTAATCTGCACATCAGCCCGGCCCGACTGGGGAGAGGGAGTTATACAACTGAGGTATTTTGCACCGCAGTACGGCGTCGATGAAGATGCCGCTACCGGTTCCGCAATGCGGATACTGGCGCAGTACTGGTCCAACCGGTTCAGCCAGCTGACGGCGCACCAGTGTTCTCCTGCGGGGGGCTTGCTGCTGTCGCGCTTTACCGCTACGCATGTCGAGGTGGGCGGGCGGTGTGTCAGCGCCAGCGCGGGTGCCCTATGACTGAGCCTGCAATCATGGCGCACTATCGGCGGACGCGGGACGATTCGCTGCTGGCCTGTGAACCGCTGTGCATCGAAGACTACGGTTTACAGGCGGAGGCATTTACCAGCCCACCCAAGTGGCACCTCGCGCATACCAGCTGGTTTTTCGAAACGTTCCTGCTGAAACCGTTCCTGCCGGATTACCGGCCGCTCGACGAGCGCTACGAGTTTCTGTTCAACTCCTACTACAACGGTGTGGGCACCCAGTTCAGCCGTGCGCAGCGCGGGCTGTTGTCGCGCCCGACGGTTGCCGAGATCCGGCAGTACCGGGCGCATGTCGATCGCGCGATGGAGGTATTGCTGAGTGATGGTGACCACCCACAGCGCGCGACGATCCTGGCGCGTAGCCGCCTCGGGGTGGAGCACGAGCAACAGCATCAGGAACTGTTCTACACCGACCTGAAATACTCTTTATTCGCCAATCCGTTGTTGCCCGCCTACCGTGACGCTGCGGCAGCTGGGGATGCGGGCGCCCCGGTTCACGCTCTGTCGTCCAAACTGCAGTGGCGCGAGTACGGAGGTGGTCTCGTGCGGGTCGGCCGCGATGTCGAACAAGGAGATCCGGGCGATTTCGCGTTCGATAACGAGGGCCCGGCCAACACTGTTTTTCTCGCGCCCTTTACGCTTGCGCGTACGCTGGTCACCAACGCACAGTTCCAGGAGTTTGTGGAGGATGGTGGATACCGCCGCCCCGAGTTCTGGCTGGCCGATGGCTGGGCCGTTGTGCAGGAGTTGCAATGGCAGCAACCGCTTTACTGGCTGGAGCGCGATGGCGCGCCAATGCACTTCACGCTTTACGGCCTGCAGCACAGGGAGTCGTCGCAGCCGGTGTGCCACCTGAGCGGTTATGAGGCCGATGCCTACGCCAGTTGGGCGGGCGCCCGCCTGCCCACCGAGTTTGAATGGGAACACGCAGCCAGCGAACAGTGGGTTCACGCGCCGACTGTTGCAGTCGACAAACTGCACCCCGCAACCGCCGCGGGGGAGGAGCCGCTGTTGCAACTCTACGACGACTGCTGGCAGTGGACGGGGTCTGCCTACCGGCCTTACCCCGGCTTTCAGCCCGCGCCCGGCGCTATTGGCGAGTACAATGGCAAGTTCATGGCCAACCAGTGGGTCCTGCGCGGGGGTTCCTGTGTCACCCCGCAGGGCCACACCCGGCCCGGTTACCGCAATTTTTTCTACCCGCAGGATCGCTGGCAATTCAGCGGTTTACGTCTCGCCAGGGATATTTGACAGCGTCCAAACCCAATGGAGTGAATGATGCCTGTAACAGCCGCCAGAGTAGAGAATGTGCTCTTTGAGGACCAGCAGCCCGTGCCCAGCGACAGTCGGGCCGAACTGGTGTCCGGCCTGCAGAAGCCACAGAAACAGGTCAACCCCAAGTACTTCTACGATGCCAGGGGGTCGGAGTTGTTTGAGCAGATTACCCGGCTGGATGAGTATTACCCCACTCGCACAGAGATCGCGATACTCCAGCGTCACGCGGCTGAAATGGCGGATTTCTGTGGTCCCGACTGTGTGCTCATCGAGCCCGGCAGCGGTAGCAGCGAAAAAGTCAGGCTATTACTCGACAGTGTGCGACCGGCTGCCTATGTGCCGCTGGATATCTCGGCAGATTTTTTATATGAGTCTGCGGTAAAGCTGGGCCGGGAATTTCCCTGGTTGCAGATACACGCAATCTGCGCGGACTTTGCCAGCCAGTGGCATGCGCACACCGAACTGCCTGCAGGGCGCAGGGTCATTTTTTACCCGGGATCGACAATTGGCAATATGGAGCCATCGGTTGCGCGGGATTTCCTGGCGAATCTGCGCCAGTGGATAGGCGCGGACGGCGGGGTGCTCATCGGCGTGGATCTACAGAAACAGGAACACCTGCTAAACGCGGCCTACAACGACGCCAGCGGTGTGACGGCCGATTTCAACCTGAATATCCTGAACTCAATCAACCGAATAGCCGGCGCAGATTTCGACGCCGACCACTTCTCACACCGGGCAATCTATAACCGGCAGTTGCAGCGCGTGGAGATGCACCTGGTAAGCGATACTTCACAGACAGTGAATGTCAACGGCGGTGCCATCAAATTCAGTAAGGGTGAGACACTGCACACCGAAAACTCCTATAAATACAGCCTCGACGACTTTCACGCGCTGATTACAGCTGCCGGCTACAGCCTGCAAAAGAGCTGGCTCGATGACAAGCGGCTGTTCAGTGTTCACTTTCTGGCTGTTAGCGCCTGACGTCCTGTTCTGCCTCCTTCAGGACGTGTTTCAGCACTTTCCCTGCGGGGTTTCTGGGTAGCGGCTGGTCCATGATTGTGACGCGCTGGGGCACCTTGAAAGCAGCCAGGCGCTGTTGGGCGAAACTTTTGAGGTCGTCCTCGGTCAGCGATTTTCCCGCCCTGGGGACAACGGCAACAGCGACCTGTTCTCCCAGCTTTTCATCGGCGACGCCGAAGGCGGCTACCTCCAGTACGGCGGGGTGCTCGCAGAGGGCCGCCTCTACTTCCGCAGGGTAGATGTTCTCTCCGCCGCGGATAATCATGTCCTTGGCGCGATCGGACAGGTAAAGATACCCGTTGTCGTCGAAGTAACCGATATCCTCGCTGTCGAACCAGCCATCGCGGAAGCTCTTTGCATTGGCATCCGGCCTGTTCCAGTATCCGTTTACCACGGTCGCCGTTTTGATCCAGAGGCGGCCCGGTGTGCCCTGGGGCAACTCGGCGCCATCGTCGTCACAGACCCTGACTTCAACGGTGGGATGGGTAAAGCCCGCGGCGCCCGGATTGTCGATGAAGGCCTGGCCTGTAAACGCAGTGCCAATGGCATTGGTTTCTGTCAGGCCCCAGCCTGTGCCGCCGTACATACTGCTGACTTTCGCACGCATCAGGGCAGAGACCTTTGCCGGTGTCGCCGATCCGCCAGCGCCGAGACTGGAAAGGCTGCTGGTATCGTACTGGTCAAACTCGGGCGATTCGAGTAACTGCAGGAGCATCGACGGTGCCACGCTGAGGACGGTGACGCGTTCCTGCTCGATTAACTGCAGCGCCTGGATCGCGTCCCATTTGTACATCATTACGATCTTGCGCCCGGCCCTCAGTGCGCTGAGAAACACTGCGTGCAGGCCGCTGACATGGAAAAGGGGGACAGCCAGCAACTGCGCGGGCTCGAAACCTTTGGCGATCATCGCACCAATCAACTCTGGATTGGCCATCGCAGACGCGGTGGCCGTACACTCAAAATTTAACAGCGCTTGGCACATCGCGCGATGGGTGGATACCGCACCTTTGGGTTGTCCGGTTGTACCGGAGGTATACAGGATCATCACGTCGTCTTCGCTGTCGATACTGATGTCCGGTGGCGCTGCGTTTGCGCTTTCGGACAAGAAGTCCTGCAGGGACTGGCCTGATTCGTTGGCAGCCGAAGGGTCGGGGCGGGCGATCACCGCATGGATATTGGACTCAGACAGGCCTTGCGCCATCAGGTCGAAGCGCTGCTGATCGCAGAATACAGTCTTACACCCGCTGTCACGTACCGCGAACAGCAGGTCCTGGGCCATACCCCAGCTGTTGACGGGCACGGCAAGAGCGCCAATCGCGGTGATGGCGATGTAGGCGCTCAACCACTCAGGGTAGTTTCGCATAGCGATACCTACGCGATCTCCCGGGGAAACCTGATGCCGGGTAATCAACGCGTCAGCGATTGCCCAGGCCTGTTGAAACAAATCATCAAACGTCCAGCGCTCTCCCTCATACACCAGGAACTCTTTTGCGCCGTGTCCGGCCGCAGCAGAGTACACCTCCTGCAGTGTCTGGGGTGCATTTTTGTACACGGCGTAATCAACCCCGCCAATGGTGCGTCGAGTAATTTCAAAGCTACTGCCCGCTTCTGTCAGTGCGGCAATCGATTGGTCGTACGCTAGCTTGATTTTGTCCATATCTGTTTCCTTGGAGTGCAGACAATATTGCGCTTCAGTGCGGTGACTATAAGGTTAAGCCTGTGTGCTGAGAAGTGCAGAATCTAGCATATTTCTATGGCTGATTCTTTCGCCGCGTTGGTGAAAGGCGACTTGTCACATCGGGTTGTTCGGTATCATCGGCGATAAGCCATCGGGCAGGGGTTCGTTGCAGGCCATTGCCCCGGCAACCCTGGCAACAGCCGTTGCATCGGGATTGAAGTAGAGTATCAACTCGCAGTGCAGGTCTCCACGCGATTCATGTCGCGAGTAGATCGCCGCATCCGGTGGCAGTTGCTCGTCGCGCACCATGCTGTTATAGGTCGTAAGTAGACTCTGCACCGTGGCATCGCATAGTGTCGGGTCACCGCAATTCAGGTAGTGCCATGGCATCTCTTGCGCTCCTGTGTCCTGATTCGTGACACCACTATACGCCCCGCTTGAGAAGCATCCGCTCTATCTTCCCGATGGCTTCTCTTGGGTGCAGTTTCTTCGGGCAGAAAGAAACACAATTGAGGATGCTCCTGCAGCGGAATACGCTGTAAGGGTCTTCCAGCGCCTGCAGGCGCTTTTCAGTGGCGGTATCGCGCGAGTCGATCAAAAACCGGTAGGCATTGAGTAGCCCCGCTGGCCCGACGTATTTTTCGGGATTCCACCACCATGACGGGCAGGATGTGGAGCAGCAGGCACACAGAATACATTCGTAGAGGCCGTCCAGCTTTGCACGCTCCTCGGGAGACTGCAGTCGCTCGATAGAGGGTGCCGGCTGGTCATTGATGAGGTAGGGCTTGATACGCT
>JAGRIK010000149.1 GCA_020443325.1 Halioglobus sp. | reverse complement strand
CTACGAAAAAATTCATCTAGTTGCTATTCAAGGCGAAAACAAGCCGAGATGTCAGATCAAGGTTTTTCAACACGCTGCTAGTGAAAATCCCGCGACTGCACGCGCAGTTGATCCAGCTCGTGCGTGTAGTCATACAGGGCGCCGGCAATCACGTGGATGACATTGTCCTTGCTCTCCACAACACCTTTTACCAGCAGCAATTGCCCGCTCATCAGCGCCTGCCGAAAATGTTGCTGCGTGCGTTTCCACACCACGATATTGCTGTTACCGGTTTCATCTTCAAGTGTGAGGAACAACACCCCCGAGGCGCTGCCGGGGCGCTGGCGGCAGGTGACGAGCCCGGCGATACGCACGAAGCGGCGGTTGCCCAGCGCCGCCAGATCGGTGTGGCGCTTGCAGCGGTTGAACGGGTAACGGTCGCGCAGCAGGCTCATCGGGTGGGCGCGCAGGGTGAGGCCGGTGGCGCGGTAATCGGAGAGTACTTCTTCCGCTACCTGCGGTGCCGGTAACTGCACGCCGTCGTCGAAGTAACTGGCGTTCTGGCTTTGTTCATCACGCAACAAGGGCCTGGGTTGTTCCAGTGCCATGATCTGCCACTGTGACTGGTGGCGATGACCGCTTAACGATTGCAGTGCATCGGCATCGGCCAGCGCTTCCATATCGCGTTTATCCAGTGTCGCCCACTGCCGCAGGTTGCTGATCTGGCGAAAGGGCTGGCGTTGCCGGGCTTCCACCACGCGCTGGGCGCCCTCGCGGCTGAGTCCCTTCACCAGTCGCAGGCCCAGCCGCAGCGTCGGCTCGTGACCTTGCGCGGGGCGAAGATCCAGCAACTGGTGATCCCATTCACTGTGGTTGACGTCGATGGGCAAGACGGCAACGCCGTGACGCCGGGCATCCTGGAGCAGTTGCGAGGGACTGTAAAAGCCCATCGGCTGGCTGTTGAGCAGGCCGGCAAAAAATGCCGCCGGGTGGTGGCGTTTGAGCCAGGCGGAGATATACGCCAGCAGTGCGAAGCTGGCGGAGTGGGATTCCGGGAAGCCGTACCCACCGAAGCCCTTGATCTGTTCGAACAGGCGCCGGGCAAAATCTTCATCGTAGCCGCGCTCGATCATGCCCCGCGTCAGTTTCTTCTCAAAGGTGAGCAGCTTGCTGTTCTTGCCCCAGTTGGTAATCGCGCGGCGCAACTGATCGGCCTCGCCGCCGGAAAACCCGGCCGCCACCATCGCGAGCTTGATCACCTGCTCCTGGAAAATGGGTACGCCCAGCGTGCGCTGCAGTACGTCCCGGATTGCGTCGCTGGGATAGGTGACAGGCTCCAGCCCCTGCTTGCGCCGCAGGTAGGGGTGCACCATGTCGCCCTGTATAGGGCCGGGGCGCACGATGGCGACTTCGATGACAAGATCGTAAAAACATTTTGGCTTGAGTCGCGGCAGCATCGACATCTGCGCGCGCGACTCGATCTGGAACACGCCGATGGTATCGGCCTGCTGCAACATACGGTAGGTAGCCGCATCTTCCCTCGGGATGTCGCTGATAGTTTTAATAGAGGGGCAGTAGCGGTGCACCATCTGCAGGCTTTTGCGAATAGCCGACAACATGCCGAGCGCGAGGATATCGACCTTCAGCAGGCCCATGGACTCGATGTCCTCCTTGTCCCACTGGATGATCGTGCGATCGTCCATGCTGGCGTTCTCCACCGGCACCAGTGTGGAAATTGGGCTGCGGGTGATCACAAAGCCGCCCACATGCTGCGACAGGTGGCGCGGAAAGCCCAGTATCTGCTGCACCAGTGAGTAGAACAGTTCCGCCTGCCGGCTGTGCCCGGCCACACCGTGCTCCTCAAACCGTTTCGCCAGATCGGCGGTGCGATCCCACCACGCCATGGACTTGGCGAGGTCATCCACGAACACCGCATCCAGCCCCAGCGCCTTGCCCACATCGCGCACCGCGCTACGCGAACGGTAGGTGATCACCGTGGCGGCCAGCGCGGCGCGCTTACGGGAATACTTTTCATAGATGTACTGGATGACTTCCTCGCGCCGCTCGTGCTCGAAATCCACGTCGATATCCGGCGGCTCGTCGCGCTCGCGGGAAATGAAGCGCTCGAACAGCAGCGAGACCTGCTCCGGCGATACCTCAGTAATGAACAGGCAGTAACACACCACCGAGTTGGCCGCCGAACCGCGCCCCTGGCACAGGATGTCTCGCTCGCGGGCAAAGCGCACGATGTCGTACACGGTGAGGAAGTAGTACTCGTAGTGCAGTTCCTCGATCAATGCCAACTCGGTATCGATACGCTGTTGCAGCTCCCGGGAAACACCACGAGGCCAGCGCACAGATACCCCCTGTGCGACCAGCTCACGCAGGTAACGGCTGGCATCGTACCCCGGCGGCACGACTTCCTCGGGGTATTCGTAGCGCAGCTCATCCAGGCTGAAGTGACACAGTTGCGCGATGCGCAGGGTTTCATCCAGCAGTGCCGGCGGGTAGAGGCGTTGCAGTTTGTCCAGCGCGCGCAGGTGCTGCTGGCTGTTGCCGAGGCGCCGTGTGCCCAGTTGCGCAATACTGGTGTTGTGATGCAGCGCCGTGAACACATCGTGCAGCGGCTTGCGGCTGGCCACATGCATGCGCACATCGCCACAGGCCACCATCGGAATGCCCAGCGTTTGGGCCAACTGTTGCAGTGCGAGATAGCGCTGTACTTCATTGTTGCCCAGCAGATGGCTGACACCGAGCCACAGGCGCTCCTTGCACAGCCGCTTGAGTTGCAGGCCGTAGGCATAACTGTGTTCATCACTGCTATGCGGCAGCCAGATCAGCAGGCAGCGCTTCAGGTGAAAGATCACATCCCGCAGCGCCACCCGGTACTCCCCCTTGGGGCTGCGCCGCCGCGCCATGCTGATCAGGCCGGACAACTCGCTGTAAGCAGCCCGCGAGGGCACCAGCGCCACCAGGCGCAGCCCTTCCTCCAGCACCAGTTCGCTGCCGATAAGCAACTGGATGCCGGCTTCCTTCGCCGCCACATGGGCCTTCACAATGCCGGCAAAGGAACACTCGTCGGTGATCGCCAGCGCGCGATAACCCAGCGCAGCGGCGCGCTCCACCAGCTCATGGGGGTGGGAGGCGGCGCGCAGGAAGCTGTAGCAGCTGAGGCAGTGGAGTTCGGCGTATGACGACATAATACTGTATGTTTATACAGTATATGTGGACCTGTCAAATAAACGTACGAAACCTGTCAATTAATCATCCACAGGGCTGATGACACCCATCGCCCCCCGGTTTAGTACATGGGTATAGATCTCGGTAGTGGTGACATCCTCGTGCCCCAACAGCTTTTGAATGGTGCGAATATCGTAGCCTTTCTGCAACAGCCGCGTGGCAAAGCTGTGGCGGAATGTGTGCGCTTTAACAGGTTTCTGGATGCCTGTTTTTGCGACTGCAGCCCTGATATAACTACGCAACCCGGTACTGTGCAGATGATGGCGGCGAGTGACTCCCGAACGGGGATCAATACCCAGACGCGTGGAAGGGAACAGGTATTGCCATGCCGGGCTGGCTGCCGCCGAAGGATATTTGCGCTCCAGAGCATGCGGCATATACACCTCCCCGTAACCATCCGCGAGATCCTGCTGGTGCAGGGCCAGGGCCTTTTGTATTTGAGATTCAAGCCTCTGTGCAACAGACGCAGGCAGCAGAGTGACGCGATCTTTGTCGCCCTTCCCCTGGCGGACCGTTATCGTGTTTAAAGAAAAATCAATATCTTTGATGCGCAGGACCAGGCATTCATGCAAACGCAAACCGCTGCCATAAAGTAACTCCACCATCAGCCGAGGGGTGCCAGAAAGGTGGCTGATAATTTCTTTGGCCTCCTCATGCGTAAGTACCGTAGGCAGTCTTTGTGTGGTTTTGGCATAGCTGAAACTCAGTTCCAGAGGTTCCCGACCGAGGTACTTGGTATACAGATAGACCAACGCATTCAGTGCAGTGCGCTGTGTGGAGGGAGACACCGTGAGAGACACTGCCAGATGATTAAGAAAGCTCTCGATTTCCGGCTGGCCCATATCCGCTGGGTGACGCTTCTGGCTAAATATAATGAACCGCCTGATCCATGTCAGGTAAGTACGCTCCGTTGGCAGGGCGTAACCGCGAGCTCTCATGTCTAGGCGCAACAGGTCCATGAACTTGGTGGACCCGGGAGGAACAGGAACTCGTATATCATCCATGATGTATGGCTTCCGAAAGTGTACCGATAGAAGCACAACACGGTGACTGGTAACGGGGCAATCGAATGACCGTTTTTCATGAGAAATAGTCTCATGTTTTCCGACACAGCATTTATAAGCGATTGAAAATAATAGATATATTCCGAAAGAAAACTTCGTGCGACGACCAGTAGTTACTCATGCGCTATCAGACTTGGTCTGTATCTACATGAGAAGCCGGAGATGATGACATCTGAAAGTGATTGATATATAAATGGATTCTTGTTGCTAGGACGGCTGCTATGCTATTTCACTCCACCATTTCCATCCCTGATTTTTTCGCAAGAATTAGCTGTTAATGGGCGGCGATCAATATCGTGGAATATCCCGGAGGAGAACGAATCGAGCTTGGAGATACTGTCTCCGTAGAAATGCCCAATGGTTGGGCTGAAGCTCGCATCGTAATGCTTGGCAGCACTCGAAAGCATCTTGATATGCTTCCAGAACATCTAGCTTGGTACACTGGTGAAGGCATGGAAGCCACAGAGGTCGTCGTCGAATGGCTCGAAGACGGCAAACCCAGAGCGGGAGCCTACATGTCTACGCACGTCAATTGCTGTATCAAACTTATTGCCAGGGCGGCATCGTGACTGCAAACCGCACATTAACAAGTGAAGGCAGTACGCCCCTGTCGGGGCCGGACGTCAAAACCGCTGCGCGGTTTCGCCGCCGCTGCTCCAGGCGTTCTGTGCACCGAATCGAATGTCGCGAGGAGTTCTGATGGTCACACCGTATATCGTTGCTTTGTTCTGGATTATTTGCGGCGGCATCGCTTGGCGGATTGCTACAAATCGTAATGGAAGCGGGCCCCTGTGGGCGGTGATCGGCCAGGTGTTTGGGCCTTTTTCTATCCCGTTCGCATTCTTGGCCAAATCGCAGGCATCGTAGATGTTTAGTCCTTGCCGGTTCGGTGCACAGAACAAGTACGGGCAGTACGCTCCCTTCGGTCGCCGGACCGCGCTACAGCGCGTCCGCTGCCGTAGGCGTTGGTATGATCCCCTCTGTCAACTACAAGCGCAGTAATCCCTACCTTTTCTTCCAAAGCCCCGTCTTCAATAAAGAAGAGTTGATACGTCAGATGAAGCCGGTACTGTCGTCGGTTGCTATGCT
>JAGRIK010000017.1 GCA_020443325.1 Halioglobus sp. | reverse complement strand
TGGGTTGGGGTAGAATTGGCCATGGGCGAACCTTGTTTAGCTTCTTCCGAAGCGTTATTGGCGTAACTCCCATTATATCAATGGGTTAAACAGGGTTCGCCTTTTTTTATGAATAATCCGGGCTAGAAAGGAATGTCTTCATCGTCATCAGGCAACGGGTTGTTTGCAAACGACGGCGGCTGTTGCTCCCCTGCCAGGGCGTCGTCGCCGTCCAGGGTGGCGACCTTCCAACCCTGCAGGTTGTTGAAGTACCGGCCGTTGTACTCTCGCCCGCGGATATCAAATGTAACCGTGACATCCTGCCCCGGGCGCAGGTTGTCGAGTAAAGCCACCTTGTCCTGAATGAATTCGATATTGATCTGCTGCGGGTACCTTCCATCTTCGACGACAACCACCATTTCTCGCTTGGTAAAGCCGCTGTCGAAGGTCTTTGTCTCCTGAATCAGCTTGATTTTGCCAGTCAATTCGTACGCCACTCTACCACTCCTCGCTTCATAACTGTGCGCCTGGGATTGTAGCAGTGCAGCCTTGCAAATGGAGTATTATTTGCGCTGTTACATAAAGACCGCAGCCCGGCGTCGTTGGCAAAGCCACAGGCGGTGGTAGCAGCGCTGATCCGCAAGGCAGCGCACTGAACACCTGACACCTGCGCGCCCATCAGCCGCGGCCCCGCGGTGGTTGGGGCGCGGATTTTTGCGAAGTTACTGTTGCGCGAGCCCTAATGCGGCATGAGCAGGAACATCTTGTGGATCTGGTCCGGCATGGCGCGCTTGGCGCTATCGAATAACTTGGCGTCCAGGCCGATCACGACGCGCATCTGGTCCTTGCGCACCGCGTTCAGAATCTGCCGGGCGGCCTTTTCCACCGGCATCGCCATCTTGTCCACCATGGCCTGGGTGCGGGCAAAGGCGTCCCGATCCTCGGCGCTCTTCATGGCCTCTTCCATGATATTGGTGCGAATGGCGCCCGGGTGCACGACGGTCACCCCAACGCCTTCGCCGTGCAGTTCCGCCCACAGGGATTCACTGAATCCCTTGATGGCGGATTTGGTGGCGGCATAGGATGTTTGCTCGGGCGGGCCCATGAAGGCCACCATGGAAGACAGGTTGATGATATGGGCCGCGCCGGCCTGTTGCTTCAGGTGTGGCAGGAAGAAATGGCAGCCGTACACCACCCCCCAGATATTGATGCCGATGATCTTCTTCCAGTCCGCCAGGCTGTGGCCCTCGAAGCGCTTGGCGTAGGTGATGCCGGCGTTGTTGAACAGCAGGTTGACGCGGTCGTGTACGGCAATGACGTCGTCGGCCAGCGCCCGCATAGCTTTTTCACTGCTCACATCCGCCACGTGGGTGCTGACAGTGATCTTTTTACCCTTGAGCCGCTGCTTCGTCTCCTTCATGCCGGCCTCGTTTACATCTGCCAGGGCCAGGTGACAGCCCTTGTCACCCAACTGGCAGGCCAGTGCCTGGCCGATGCCGCTGCCGCCGCCGGTGATGACCGCGACTTTGTCCTCGAAGTGCTTGATAGCCATGTCTGCTGCTCCTCGCGTGTTGACGTGATCGTGTAATGATGCGCAAGGTATGAGAATGCACCATCTTGGACAGGCAGACTATGACGCGGGTCAAGGTGAGCGGCATTGCTGAAGGCTGGAAAACCAGCACGGCGATCATTCTGCCGCGCCGGGCAGAATGGCAAACTTCGTCGGTAGCAGGGCCGGCACGACCGGCATCGCCGCTCAATCCGTCTCGCCACTGCGGGAACGAATTCCCCGAAATCGCTGCCGATACGTGCCCGGTGTCACACCCCTGTGGCGCTTGAACACCGGGCGAAACGAGGTAGGGTCTTCATATCCCGTTCGGTGGGCAATCGCGTCGATTCCCTCGCTGGTCACTTCCAGCATTTGTTTGGCCTCCTCGATGCGCAGCGTCTGTACGTAATCCAACGGTGTGTAACCCGTAGCCGCCTTGAAGCGGCGCTTGAACGAGCGCTCCGATAATTGTGAGTGCCGCACCATCGCCGCGATGGGCCTGGGGACATCGCAATGTTCTGCGATCCAGGCTTGCGTCCTGGCTGTCACGGCACCACGACACTATACACCACCAACATCCCACGGGTTGCAGTTTAAATTGACAGGTGCCAACTGCGGTAACAGAATGGCCGCATGGAAGATCGGACCTCAAATGTGCTTGTCTCCAACACGCGTTCGAGTGACGTAGCCCTGCGAGAGACCGCGATGAACTCCTCCACATGCGCTGCCACTGCCACGCCGCGGCAAACGCCGCCGGCAAATCCGGGCAGGGCGGCGCTGCAGCATATTCCAGGTGATGAGGGCTGGCCGCTGATCGGCCTGTTGCCGCAGTATTTCTATCACCTGGATACGCTGGTCATGAACACCCAGCGGCGCTTTGGCAATGTCGTGCGCACGCGTATCCCGGGCAACGTGGGATTGTTTGTGTTCGGGGCCGACAACTACCAGCGCATCTTCCTCGACAGAGAGCAGCTGTTCAGCGCCCGCCACGGCTATCAGTCGAGTCTCGGGCACCTGTTTACC
>JAGRIK010000148.1 GCA_020443325.1 Halioglobus sp. | reverse complement strand
TGTTGAACTGGCGTTGACACTCTGCCGGGTCATCATCCCAGGTAAACATTTCAGCCATCCAGTTATCCTCGACATCGACTGAGCCGGTCGCCGGGTTCATCAGGTATCTGTCCATTGTCATGCCTCCTTGTTTTTTTGGATCATAGCCGCGCATTGTGTTTTTGGCCAGCGGTGCAGGATACTTGCAGGCGGCCAGGCATTAAACGGAACCGGGCGGCCCGATTCAATCCAGGCAGCCCAGGCGTCCAATGTTGCGCGAAGGTCTTTCGGGCTCATAAAAGCGTCTCCGGCTTTGGCGCATTTTTCAATTCTAGCGACGATCGGCACCTACGCCATGCGGGCGCACCAGGGGGTTTAAGCTCCCACTGCCGTCAACGGAACTGGTCAAACGGGTTTACCTCCTTCGGCTTGGCTATCGACAGTGACGCCCTGGCGCTGGGCGTCATACCCATATCCCCCAGCAGGCTGTGCAGCCGGGATAACCTGGCCGCGTTCATGCTCTCACTGTCCCGCATGGCCTCGGCAAACAACTTGCTCGCCAATACCACACATTGCCAGTCAGCAGCCGTCAGGACGCCCAGGGGGGCGCGTTCGACTATCTCCCGCCATGCTGCTACCTCATCAGGTTTAAAGCCGTCAGGCGGGCTTCCCAGCGGCTCGGTTACAACTGGCTCATCTTCCCGTTTTCGCTGCGGATTCTTGCGAAACGCGCCCCTGGCCTCAAGTATTCGGGTCGGTGTTTTCCTCGGCATGGTCTGCCCTCCGGAATTCTGAATTGTGGACGTAAGAAACTGACCCCTGCACCGGCTCCCAACGGGGTTGGCCTACACGATTTACTCCCCCCGCAGAGCCCTCGCGAGCGGTCTTTGCCCTGTGGCATGGGGTGCAGATAGCCTGTAGGTTGTCTGGCTCATCGGTCCCGCCTTGGGCCTTAGGTATGATGTGATCGACTGCGGTTGCCGGTGTTGCCCGACTGTGTTCCAGGCAGGGTTGGCACAGGCGCTTGTCCCTCAGCATTACCCGGTCCCGTATCTTACGCCATTGCTTGCCATAGCCACGCTCTGCCGGAGTGCCACGGTTAGGCGCATTCCAGCCGCTTGATTGACTCTTATGTGCAGGACAGTACCCTGTGCCATCCCGTGAGAGACTGGCACAGGCAGGGGCCTTACAGGGCCTTGGAGCGCGGCTAGCCATTGCGCCGGGCGAACACTTCCCGAAACGCGCCAGTGATTGAGTTCTCGCGTTGCTGGTCGATCAGCAGCAGATTACCGTTCGCGTCATACTCGGCTGGTACTGTCTCGATCAGTGCGACCTGAAAGTCGGCAGGGCCGCGTCCGGTGTCGGCTATCAGGTCGGCAAAGCTGGCGTACTTCATGGATCGGGCCAATAGCTCGAAAGCGTGTCCAGTGTCTCGCGCCTCACACTGGAAGTTGGCCTGTCCATCGTTTGAGAGTAACCAGAAAACGGCCATTACAGTGCCCCCTTAACCATAGCCAGAGGATTGGTGTTCACCAGGGCCAGCCGCTGAGTGGCAGCGACTGTCACCATGCCAGTAGTGAATGAGTTGCCGTCATGGCGGGATACCTCAATCATCGCTTCTTCCCGGTCGAAGATAATCCCGCAGCGGTTGAAGTCGGCTACCAGGAATGTCCCCGCAGCAATGGCGTTGCTCACATGAACAGGCAGGCCCCAAAGACTGGGCTCACCCCCGAGGCGGGGATCGCCGGCAACATAGGCATCGGTAGTTGACCCCCGCTTGCGGGTCTCAACTGCAAACCAGTCAGCCTCATTCAGGATGATGCCGTTCGGACCGAACTTCGCCAGCCGTACCTGCCTGATCGCATCACGGATGATGTCCACCTCATTCGTGTATGCCGGCGAGGATGAACTGACATATGCGGATGCGTTGGCCAGCAGGCCGTTCAGTGATCCGGTCGAGGCGTCACCATTCAGTAACTGGTCCTCTACCTTCTCGGCCAGGCCGTACAGCATTTCCGAGTTGATAAACCCGGTCAGTTGGCCGCTGTCCTCGAATATCTGTTTCGATACAGGCAGGTAATGGCCGATAGTCTCGACCGGCTCGTAGCTGTTGACGAACGCATAGGCCGATTCGCCCATAGTGACGTTTTCACGCTCCAGGGGAGAATTGCCCGCCTGCGGGGCCGCGTTGTTGGTTTTGGATGACAGTACCGGGATCTCAATCGCCCCGTTCCGTGTCGGGAAGCGCGGCAACAGGTCTTGCAGGAACAGGACGCTCCGCGCTCCATAGTCCAGGGTCGGAGTACCAGACGGCACCAGCCGGTCATTGATCGCTCCGGTTGAGGTAATCGCCGCTTTCAGTTCATACGGCAGCAGTTTCAGCGTCATCCGTTCATTGCCGGCAATAACCCGGCTCAGGTCCGCGCCCTTCAGCAGTCGCTCACCTACGGGGTCAATGGTGGGTTGCATACCGACCAGGTATTGCTGAATTGATACCAGGCCAGACATGGCTGCTACAAGTTGTGATTCAGTGTCTTTCACGTTCATAATTTCGCCTCGATGATGCGTTGCAGTTGCTCGATCTTCTCGGTGAGAAGGTCAAGTTGTGAACGCTCCCCCGGAGCGAGTAAGTCGCGGAAGCCATGCGTTGTGACGAATTTGCTTTCGCGATTGGAAAAGCCCATCCCACGGAGGGCCTGTTGAAAATCCCGGACGGTGGCGGGTTTGCTTTTGGATACCTGCGCGTAGGGGTTGCAGGGAACCGATACCAGACTGACTTCGTGCAGCCGTGCGACCTTGGTAATGGTGCGGTAACCGCCCTCGGTGATCCACCCCCCAGGGGCAACGGTGAACCCCACGGATAGGGCCATTGCTCCATCGCGCATCAGTGCTATGGCCTCGTCGCCGCGGCGCACCCCCGGGGTAATCTTGCCCCGCCCCAGCAAGCCGTGTGAATCCTCGACAAAGCTCATCCAGGCCCCGATGGGCTCACTCAAATTGTGGTTCCAGAGCAGGGCCGGTTTGGTGCCCGCATCCCGGTGAGCCTTCAGCGCCTCAGTGAATGCGCCAGCCTTGAAGATATCGCCCGCCAAATCGGGGGGGCCGCCAAAAGTAGAGCAGTAACCGGAGAACTCGCCAGCATCGTTCACGGCGCGTTTGAATTCGAGAATTAGGGGGGTAAATTCGGTCGTCATGTTTCATTCTCCAAAAAAGGATAAATACCTTCCCTGAAGAATCGAACCATGCTCGTATCTAGGGTGGTGGTTAATGCGGCATTTGCAGTCCCAGAGACTGCGCCAGCCGCAATAAACAACAAGTCAATTTTAACACAGAGCATAGTCGTCGCCTAATGTTCGGTGCTGGTCTCTACGTAATTCGCCTCGGCCAGGGATATCTGCTCACCTTTGTTAGTGACGGCCACCAGCTCGAACCGTTGCAGCGAGTTGTGGCTGAAGTCCATCACCGCCCGCATGGTGAGCTTACCGGCCAGGTAGTAACTCAGAGCCCGGTGGGTGCTATCCTTCAGCCCCTCCTGATTGAGCCGGCTTTTCATCATTTCATCCATGACCAGGGTCACAGCCTCGGCAGCAGCCATAGATGCCGTGGTGTCCATTTCCTTGTCGGATTTTTCCTTGCGCCGCCTGGTAGCGGCTCCAGCGTAAAAAGGGTCATTGCTCATTGTGTTGCCTCCTGTGCAGGCTTTGCTCGCTTTAGCCTAGCGTCGATGAGCCGGCGGGCAATCTCGCCACGCTCAGCCTTTGAAATCTGGTGAAATGAAAACTGGGTGAATGGATCAAAGTCCGGGTTTTCTTCCAGTGCCTTATGAAATTCTGTCCAGTCAAACGGTGGTGCCTTCATTGTTGCGCCTCCAGTGAATCAAGGTATTGCTGCCGGTGCTGTTGCAGGTCGTCACGCTCGGGGCTGTCCGGCAACCGGGTGATGATGCTGTCCAGGCCCTTGGCATACAGTGGGGATCGGCGCTCGCGCAGGCCCTCCAGCGTTAAGGTGATGCGCTGGGCTTGTGGGTCTAGTGTGTCAGTGTTCATTGTCCTGCCTCCTGAAGATTGAGCCCTATGCGCTGCGCTTCGGCCTGCATGATGCGGGCAAACTCTGCCATTGCCGCCGGGGTTGCCGTTGTCAGCAGTTTCAGAAATTCGCGGTCCAGGTCGTCGGTTGCTGGTACTAGTGTGTTCATGGTGTTGCCTCCTAAAATGGCAGTCCGTCATCGGCACACATGGGAGTAGGCCAGTTGTCCGGCAGTAGTTCCTTCATCTCCTTGAGGCGCTGCTGGTGGGTGTTCCAGTTTTCAAACTTCATTGTCACATCCCAGGTATCAAGCCACTTGTGCTCTGCTCCACCACCGGCTTTGCCCTCGGACACTAGAAATTTTCTGTCCTTGTACCTCAGCACATAGGCGTCGAGTATGTTTAGGCGGTCATCCAATACCAGGTATGACTTGCCCAGGTAGGTGTTCATCTCGGCGGTTTCTCTTGCTTCGTGCGTTTTTTCGTCACCAGCTCGGCGACAGGCGGCTATATAGTTAGGTGCCAGCTCCGGATTTTCCTTTAACTTCCCAGAGTAGAAGCTCGGGTATTTGTGGTGGTAGGGCACTTCCGCCCATAACTCCCGGCTATCACCCATCGCGATATAGCAAATACTGTCGGCTTCCTCTGGTGACATCTTGTTATGCGTCCACTCTTTTTCATACCCTGGGCAATCCGGGTGTTCTCCGCAGTAACACAGGCCAGCGATATGCTCAGGCAGTTTGTAATCTTCCTCGTCCCGAAAGACTGCCACTTTATCCCTCAAGGCTGGCTCTACCAGAAATAGAAATCGACACTCACCGTCATTACTATCAACATGGATACACAGTGCATTTTCTCCGTCATCCCATATACAAATCCCGGATGTCGGATACTTTCCGCTGTAGGCAACAACCATGGCGCCCTTTAGGCTGGTGCTTTCAGTTTGTTTCTCTGCTGCTTGGTTCATAGTCATCATCTCCGCTAGTTAATGGGCGCGAATCGGATTCGCTCGCGCTCCGCATGTTGCATGTCAAGAAGCAGTCTTAACCGCAGCTTGGCCGCTACATTCATATCCCGGTACTCGGTTGTCCTGCTTAACAGAATCAGCCGGTCCAGGTCCGTCAGGGGGCGGTCCAGCCGCATCCCGTCTTGGGTAATCAGTCTCATGGTCATCACGTCCAAATAGCTCCGCATATCCTTGCGGTAGCAGGTTGATAATTTTTTGCCTGTAATCAGTCATGCCCTTTCCCCATGATTATTTTTTTGTAAAAGCCCACATACCCACCCCCGCAAAGCCCCAAAAAGCCTTTAGGGGGGTTTAGGGGGGTGCCTACCTGCCCGTTTATAAAAATATTCATTCGTCGCCCACAATTGCGGCGATTCTTGCCGCTGGGTTCATGTGGTAGCTGATCGCCGGCCTACCGCCGGTATGCTCCGTGACCTCAATCAGGAAATTGCGCTTCGCCAGCTCAGATAGTGCCTCTCTCACTTCTGCCGTTGACGACAGACCGGACCAGCCCTTGTCGCTAACCTGTTTTGCCTTGAAGGGGTTGGGCAGCTCCAGGAGGCGCCCGGCCAATACCCTGGCGCTATCGAGGGGGTTGTCGATCAGGGAATAAACACGGCGGGCGTGAGTCTCCAGATACCGACACCAGGCGACCGCTCGCACAGCGGCATCCATGCCGACGGAAGTGCTCTCGACCCCGCCCTCGACAATCTGGAAGATCAGCGCAAGGGACGGCATCAGGGAGTGATATTTAACCAGGTGGCTTTCCATGTGGGTGTTGGTTTCGGCTTCCTCCTTAACCAGCATCTCCCTATACCAGTCATCGAATACCGCTTGTCCATCGGTATCGAAGTGCAGAACTTCGCCTTCGGGCAGCTCACTGATAACGGCGAACAGGTCGTGTATCTGCTTTGCCGCCTGGCGATTGGGTGCCTTATCCACATGACGGGGCTGATCTACATCAGGCCAGACCAGCAATTGAAGCCGCTGGAGTAACCCGTCATCACCAGCGCCATCTTTCATCGACCGGAGGTAGGGGTATAACCTCGGCGGCTGAATGCCGCCCAGGACACTCACGACAACGGAGGGGATATAGATAGTCCCCCTGCCTATACGGTCCCAGGAGAAGTCGCCAGTGCCGTTCCAGGCTTCCAGATAGAATGCCCGGTCCTGCTCCCTGCCGTCGCGCTCCAGTGAGTGCAGCCAGCCGGTGAGCTCATCACGGAACATCAGCAGGCCGGTGGGATTCTCCTTCAGTAGCTCGCCCAGCTTTTCGATTGTGGCATCGGCGACGACGAACCGCCGACGAACAGGCATCTCCTCACCTTCATCCTGCATCGCCAACAACATGGACTTGGCCTTGTCCTTATCGGCCTTTGCCGCCTTCTTAAGCTCGCCCTCCATTGCCTTCTTATGGAACTTGTCCGCCTCCTCGCCGGCCTGGTAGTCAGCGAGCGCGGCTTCGTATTGCTTGTGCGACTCCGCCTCCAGGTGACGGGAGAATCGCATGGACTCATTGAACGCGGGTGTTTTCTTGGTGGCCGGCCTGCCGATACCGCCGCCCCACAGATTAGGGACCACTGTCCAGTCGCTATCATGTCGCTTAGGCGCAATACAGCAGCGGTTGCCGATTAGCGAACCAAGCGCGACGACAATCCCGACTGCGAAAAAATCGACCGGCATATTGTCCATGCGGTAAGCACTATCGACCGCCCAGTCGCGCAGTACATCAGGGAGTAGTTCGGGATGGAATCGATCGACCGGGAGTAGTTCATCGCTGATCGGGATAATGTCAGGCCAGTTGTTTTCGCTCAGCTCCAGCTCTCGCGGTGGTGGTCGGTGGACAATGCGCCCGGAGACCTCCAGGGCGATTTCCTCAGCGAGGCTAAGAGTCATAAGCCACCCCCGCCGCATAGCAAAGAACCTGGTACAGCATGAAGTGAATATCCTGATACTGTGACGGCTTATCGCCGCCGCGCACCAGCTCGCGGTATTGCAGGCAAAATTTGTGCATGGCCTGAAGTTCGTCTGGTGCGAACTCTGGCACTGCGGTTATAATTGACCTTGTCATCATCACGTCCTCGCCGCCGCTCATCCCGGCGGCTTTTTTTATGCCGCTGAAATGGTGGTTTATGCGGCCCGGCCTTCTTTGCGCTGGCGGTAGCGTTCTTCCTGCTCTTCGGTGATGAGGCGACGACGACCGACCTTGATAGTCTCAAGCTCGCCGTTTGCGATTTCGTTGTACGCGGTGTTACGTCCATAACCCCACATTTCACAATGTTGGTCGATGGTGTAAGCGCGCTTTTTGATGGTGTCTGTCATGGCTGTAACCCCGTAGTTGTTTGTTACGGGGCCAGATTATTGAAATTAAAGCGAGGTGTAACCGAACGAATTAGGGGGGGTATTTCGTGCGCCGATCAGTCCGGAATTGGGAAGCTTGCGGCACCCACCGTGGCGCGGGGCATTATATCGGCAAGGTGCTTTTCAGCGGTTCGTTTTTCGCAGGCACAAAGATCACAAAGCATCTCAAGTGCTTGTTCTCGATTAATCTCACCTCGGGCAAGCAAGACTCCGACGCCAAACTGCTCCGAATCCATATAGTAACGCTTGCGATGTTTCCGTCCGCCTTTAAGCCTTCGCTTTGCCTCAGCGACAACCGCAAGCCCAGTCAGCAGGTCGGCAATGTCTGGCTTTTGTCCAGCGACGACGGCCTCCATGAATCGTTGCAGTCTTTCAGCTTTCGCCAGCTTATCCGCTCTTGTTGGCCTGCTCACGCGACACCCCCAAAGGCCCGCTCCAGCGCCGCCGCCTTGTGATCGGGTGACAGGTGTGCATACACCAGGGTCATCTTGATGTCGGAGTGCGTCATCAGCTCGCGAACGGTGTTTATATCCACCCCCGCCAT
>JAGRIK010000147.1 GCA_020443325.1 Halioglobus sp. | reverse complement strand
GCAACCCGTAGCCGCTCAATACCAGGAGCAGCAACAACAGGGGAATATCGATATGGAGGCGCATCATGACGCTGGGGCGCCTCGCCATGTCGCGCGAGCCCTGGTGCGGCAGCTGTCTTACGTAATCGCCCATCAGCCCGGCCCCACTGCTAGCCAGGTGTCAATGACCGCACGCGCAATGGGCGATGCAGCGGAACTGCCGCCGCCATTTTCTACGATGATCCCGACCGCGATGGTCGGTGCCTCGATGGGCGCGAATGCGATGAACAGGCCGTGGTGGCGGTGTCGCTCCGCCACATCTGCCTCGTTGTAGACGGAATTCTGCGCGATACCGATAACCTGCGCAGTTCCTGTTTTCCCTGCCATTTCATACATGATCCCGTTGGCCAGTGCTTTTGCCGTGCCCCGCGCCCCGTGAACCACTTCACGCATACCATCTATAACCGCGTCCCAGTATTCATCAGGCGCTTCCAGGGGCTCCAGTAACGGCGCCGGAACCGGCTCGCCGTCCACCGCCATCACCAGGCGCGGAACCCTGCGCTGCCCCCTGCTGGCTATCACGCTGGTCGCCACTGCCAGTTGCAGGGGTGATGCCAGCATATAGCCCTGGCCGATGCCCGCACTGAGTGTTTCGCCGGGATACCAGGGTTGCGACATGGCCGCGCGCTTCCAGCGCGTCGACGGCAATACGCCGGACCGCTCATTGGTAGTATCGATTCCTGTGCGCTCCCCAAAACCAAAGGGGCGCAAGTAATCGTACATGCGATCGATGGTCAGGCGGCGCGCCAGATCGTAGTAATACACGTCGCAGGACTGGGCGATAGCCATTTTCATATCGACACGCGAGGCGTGCCCCGTGCCGGTAACTCGCAGGATCCAGTCGCGATATTTACGGGAATCCCCGGGCAGGCTGTACCAGCCGGGATCGGGCACCGTTGACTGGGGGGTCACCAGGCCGGACAACAAACCCGCCATCGACATAAAGGGCTTGATGGTGGAGCCGGGCGGATAGGAACCCTGGATGGCCCGATTGTATAGCGGCACATCCAGTGAATCGCGCAGGGCGGAGTACTCGCGGGAACTGATGCCGTTCACGAACAGGTTGGTATCGAATCCCGGCGTCGAGACCAGTGCCAGGAGACCACCGGTACGGGGATCGATGGCCACCACCGCTCCGCGGCGATCACCGAGGGCTTCGAAGGCGGCCAGTTGTACGTTATAGTCCAGCGACAGTGTGAGATCCTTGCCGCGCACGGGTGCAAAGCGCTCAAGCACCCGCAGCACCCGCCCGTGAGCGTTGCTCTCGACGTTCTGGTAGCCCACATCCCCGTGCAGCAGGTCCTCGTAGTACTTCTCAATGCCGACCTTACCGACATGGAAAGTGCCGCGATAATCCGTCTCATCGAGCTCTTCCGCTTCCTGCTCATTAATACGACCCACATAGCCCAGCGCGTGTGAAAACAACTCGCCGTGCGGGTAGTGCCGCAACAGCTGCGCCTCGACCACCACCCCCGGCAGGCGAAAGCGGTTGACCGCGAGCCGGGCGCGCTCTTCTTCGGTCAGGCGAAACCGCAGGGGCACCGGCTCGTAGGGGCGACTGCGGTAGAGTTTCTTGCGGAATTTTTCCAGGTCACTCTTCGATACCGGAAGCACTGCCTGCAGGTCAGCCAGCGTGGCCTCCAGGTCCGGCACGCGCTCGCGGACGATAGACAACATATAGCTGGGCCGATTGTCAGCCAGCGGAATACCATTGCGATCATAAATCAGGCCGCGACGGGGGGGCAGCGGCTGCAACTGCACGCGGTTGCGCTCGGACTGTGTGCGGTAGGTTTCGTATTCGGTCACCTGCAACTCGTAGTAACGCATCAGCACCACACCCAGCAAGATCAGGACGAGGCCGATCGCAAGGATAGTGCGCGTGCCGTACACTCGAGATTCGAGCTGCGGATCCTTTAAATCGAATTGCGGTAACATTTAGACGGCCTGGAGACCTGTGCAGCGTTGAGGAGTGTGGACACTAGGCGCGATGATACGGGTGGTTGACGGTAATTGTCCAAGCCCGATACAACTGCTCTGCCAGCAGCACGCGCACCAGCGGATGTGGCAGGGTCAAATCACTGAGCGACCAGCACAGATCGGCGCGAGCCAGACAGGCCGGGGACAGTCCATCCGGGCCCCCGATCAGGATGCTGTAGTTGTCTCCAGACATCTGCCAGGCGCTCAATTGCCCCGCCAGTTTCTCAGTGGACAGCCGTTTGCCCTTGACATCCAGCGCTACCACCCGCTCAGCGTCGGGAATGGCCCTGAGCATTTGCTCGCCCTCTGCCGCGACATCCTGGCCGCGCTTTGCCAGCGGAATCTCGCGCCACACCAGTTTCAGCTCGCGCGGGAGGCGTTTCGTGTACTCCGTAATGCCCTGTTCCACCCACGCGGGCATCCGGGTTCCGACGGCGATCACACTGATACGCATCAGTACCCTTTCATGAAGGCGTACTGCTATCTTCGGGGACAGTCCACAGGCGTTCCAGATCGTAAAAATCCCGGGTCGCAGGCAACATGACATGCACGACCACATCACCGAAGTCGACCAGCACCCACTCACCGCCGTCCTCTCCCTCCGTCCCCATCGGCGCCATGCCCTGCTTCTTGGCTTCCACGGACACATGGCTGGCCAGCGACTTGACGTGACGGTTGGAGGTGCCGCTGGTGATCACCATATAGTCCATCACATCCGTGAGTGCACGGACATCCAGCACCACGGTATTGACGGCCTTGAGATCGTCCAGGGCAGCGACGACAAACTGTGTGAACTCTTCAGATTCCATAGGGCGGGTTTACTTTGGCATTCATGGGCAGCGATCCAGTAGTTATCGATAAAGTGTGTTCGTTTCAATATAGTCGAGCACCGACTGCGGCAGCAGGTATCGCGCCGACCGTCCGGCGGCCAGCAAGTCGCGAATCTCGGTCGAGGATATGGCCAACGGCCGCAGTTCCTCTATAGCAATACACCCCGCAGGCCTGTACCGCAGGCGTTGCGGGTCTTCCACCTTGTGGCGTTTCAGCCACTGTGCGACCTCGCCCTCCCCGGGCAGTTCCCAACCGGGGCGGGCGATGACCACAATGTGCGCCCAGTCCAGCAATTCCTGCCAGCGGTACCACGATGTGATATCCAGCACCGCATCACAGCCCAGCACCATGCACAGGCCGACTCCGGCTCCCAGTTCACCGCGCAGCTCGATGAGACTGTCTATGGTATAGGATTTACCGAGGCGCTGTAGCTCTCGCATATCACACGCCAGGCGCGGCTCGCCCTGCACTGCCAGCTCTATCATGGCGGCACGGTGGGTCGCGCTGCACTCGGGCGCTTCACGGTGCGGCGGTTGCCCGCTGGGCATCAGGCGCAATTGCGTCAGCTGCAGCCGCTCTACCAACTCCAGCGCAGAGCGCAGGTGCCCGTAGTGCACGGGGTTAAAGGTCCCCCCGAAGACTCCTACCAAAGGTTGCGTGGACGACCCGGACTCGCTCAAGTGCGAATCTGCCCCTCGCCGAGCACCACAAACTTCTGTGTGGTGAGGCCTTCGAGACCCACCGGCCCGCGCGCGTGTATCTTGTCGGTGGATATACCAATCTCTGCACCCAGCCCGTACTCGAAGCCATCGGCCAACCGCGTGGAGGCATTGACCATAACCGAACTGGAATCCACTTCCCGCAGGAAGCGCATGGCCCTGCCGTGCTCCTGCGTGATGATGCTGTCGGTGTGCTGGGAGCTATAGGTATTGATGTGCTCTATGGCTGCCTCCAACCCCGCCACCACGCGCACTGCCAGAATCGGTGCGAGGTATTCCTCACGCCAGTCCTGCTCACTTGCAGCTTTTGCTGCGGGCATCAGCGCGACCGAGCGCGGGCAGCCACGCAGTTCCACACCCGCCTCCGTATAGGCTTGCGCGAGGCGCGGCAGAAGCGCTGCGGCTTTGGATTCTGCCACCAGCAGGGTCTCCATGGTGTTGCAGGTACCGTAGCGTTGCGTCTTGGCATTGATGGCAATCGTAAATGCCATCTCGTCTTCCGCAAAATCATCGATGTACACATGGCACACGCCGTCGAGGTGCTTGATGACCGGCACCCTGGCATCCCGGCTGATACGTTCGATAAGCCCTTTCCCGCCGCGCGGCACTATCACATCCACGTATTCTGGCATCGCGATCAGCTGGCCCACCGCCGCCCGGTCGGCAGTAGCGACGACCTGTACAGCGGTCGCGGGCAACCCGGCCTCCTGCAACCCCTGCTGCAGGCATTCCGCGATCGCACAGTTGGACGCCAGTGACTCGGAGCCACCGCGCAGGATAGCGGCATTGCCGGATTTGAGGCACAGGCTGGCCGCCTCCACTGTCACATTGGGCCGCGACTCGTAAATGATGCCGATCACACCGAGGGGCACACGCATTCGGCCCACCTGGATACCGCTGGGCATGCTGCGCATATCGGCAATGCTGCCAACCGGATCGGGTAACGCCACCACCTGTCGCAGGCCTTCGAGCATCGCGTCAATGCGCGCCGGGGTGAGTTCCAGTCGATCCAGCAGCGGCGCGGCCAGAGCCTTCGCATGGCCCTGTTCCACATCCTGCCGGTTGGCTTCGATCAGGCGCGTGCGCGCACCGTCGAGCGCATCGTGCACGGCGAGCAGCGCACGATTGCGCACCGCAGTCGGCGCAACCGCCACAACGCGGGACGCCGCACGTGCGGCAACCCCCAGCTCAACCATGTACTGCTCTACGCTCATTGCAGACTAACCACGAAAACACAAAGCGGCGATTATACCTGATGCGTCAAGGGTATGTGCTAAACTCCCGCCTGAAATTCTCACAGGAATCCGCATGCCTGCAACGCCCGAACTGGAGTTCTTCTACGACTGTTCCAGCCCCTGGTCCTATTTTGCCTTCACGCGCATCCAGCCCCTGATGCAACAGCTGGCGCTGCCCATTCGCTGGCGCCCCATCCTGGTGGGAGGGGTCTTCAACGCCGTGAACCAGGCGCTTTATGCCTCGCGTGAAGCGATGTTCAACAGCCCCGACAACCCGCGCCTGAAATACTACATCAAGGATATGCAGGATTGGGCCGATCTCTGTGGTGTGCGCACGGTGATGCCGCCAGGCCACCCCATCTCCAGCGTCAAGGCCATGCGCGGCGCGTTCTACGCTGAGGAACAGGGCCTGCTGGTACCCTATTCACGAGAGGTCTTCGCAACCTACTGGGACAGTGACACCCCCGATATCGCCAGCGATGAGGTGCTCGCGGCCATTTGTGCGCGGGTGGGGCTGGACGTGGAGGGGTTTTTTACCGCGATTGCCAATCAGCAGTACAAGGATCTGTTGCGCCAGAATACGGATGAGCTTATCGCCCGTGGGGGGTTTGGCTCTCCTACGATTTTTATCAATGGCGATGATATGTATTTTGGTAATGATCGGTTGGAGTTGGTTGAGGCTCGGCTTAGGGGGTTGCTGGGTGCCTCCTAGGTTCCAAGGTTGATAGTTTGAGGGTTATCGCCACCATCCCGGCACAGTGGGGGTGAGGCGGCTGGCGAACGGCCGCACGCGAGCCCTTCTTTTCGGGGGCTTTCTGCGAGCAGAGCCTGCCCCTCTTTATGGGTACTGTTCGAGTCCAAATTTTTGCGCAGCAAAAATTGTCGAGTTGCGCAGCAGCCGAACGAGGAGAATGCGCTGTGGCCTTTTCGGACGGGTTCCCAGGCTTCGACCGGCGCTACTGCAACGCACTGAATTTCAAACAAATTTCCAGCCAAAAAAAAGCGGACCCAAGGCCCGCTAGAAAAAAGTTGCTGAATACGAGTTACAACCCGTCAGCATTCTCCGCCAGATAGGCAGCAACACCATCGGGCGAGGCATTCATGCCCTTGTCGCCCTTGTTCCAGCCCGCGGGACACACTTCACCGTGCTCGTCTGTGAACTGCAGCGCCTCAACCAGGCGGATCAGCTCGTCGATGTTGCGGCCCAGGGGCAGGTCATTGACCAGCTGTGAACGCACATTGCCCGCGGGATCGATGATGAAGGCACCGCGAAAGGCCACGCCGCCGCTGCTTTCAACATCGTAGGCACGGCAGATGTCGTGATTGACATCGGCGGCCATGGTGTAGCTGACCGCGCCGATTCCGCCGTTGTTCACCGGCGTGTTGCGCCAGGCGTTGTGGGTGAACTGGGAATCGATGGACACTGCGACCACCTCTACGCCCAGCTCACGGAATTTATCCATGCGGTGATCCAGCGCAATCAGCTCGGAGGGACACACGAAGGTGAAATCCAGCGGGTAAAAGAATACGAGGCCATATTTGCCCGCCATCGCCTCGGAACGCTTGTAGGAATCGACGATCTCTCCTGTACCAAGCACTGCCGCCACATTGAAATCCGGTGCCGGTTTACCAACTAAAACGCCCATCTATTACTACTCCTCTTGGTTATGCATCCAGTAACGCCATCTCCGGGTGAGACAGCGCGATTGCGGGAGAATAATACACAGGGCGTTTGATATCGCCTACTTAATAATAAACATAGGTCTGATAGCGTACAGCTATAGGTGGTGTTGCTGGCTGGGGCTATTACTCTGCTGCGGGCGCAGGCGCATTTTCCTTGATCAGCTTCAGCAACTCTCCGCGCTCGTGCATCTCGGTGATGATGTCGCATCCACCTACCAACTCACCGTCGACCCAGAGCTGGGGAAAGGTGGGCCAGTTCGCATACTGGGGGAGTGTGGCGCGAATTTCGGGGTTGCTCAAAATATCCACGTAGGCGAAGCGCTCACCGCACTCCATCAGGGCACCCACGGTGCGCGCCGAAAAGCCGCACTGTGGCTGGTTGGGGGAACCTTTCATGTACAGCAGAACACGGTTCTCAGCGATCTGTTGTTTGATTGTCTCGATAATGTCCATCTGTCGTCCTACTCTAGTGTCTCGTGATTGTCTCTGGTCGCGGTAGCCCGTGGGCCTGTCCGTTTTCGACAGGCATAATACCCTATTCTGCAACCAAATTGCGCCTGTCGCATGCGCGCGGATTGCCAATCCCCAATTACCTAGCTATAGTTGCTCGTTTCGAGGCAGCTCCCGCTGCCTTTTTGCGTTTTTGGGAGGGACAGAATCATGTCGGCGCTAATGCAGACTTACGCCAGGTTACCAGTGACTTTCAGTCACGGCGAGGGTGTGTACCTCTACGATACCGAGGGGCGTCGCTATCTGGACGGCATCTCCGGCATTGCGGTAAACGGGTTGGGCCACGCTCACCCGGCGGTTACCACTGCAATCCGGGAGCAGGCCGATAAACTGATCCACAGCTCCAACCTGTATCGCATAGCGGCACAGGAAGAGCTGGGCAGCGCACTGGCGCGAGTGGCTGAAATGGACAACTGCTTTTTCGGCAATTCCGGTGCGGAAGCCAATGAGGCTGCCATCAAACTGGCGCGACTTTACGGCCATACACGCGGGATCAAGAAACCCGCCATCGTGGTACTCGAGGGCGCCTTCCACGGCCGCACACTGGCGACGCTCAGTGCTACGGGCAATCGCAAGATCCAGGCCGGCTTTGAACCCCTGGTGTCAGGCTTCGTGCGGGCTCCTCGCAACGACATCGAGGCGCTCAGGCAGATTGCCGCAAAAAACCCGGACGTGGTGGCGTTCCTTGCAGAACCCATCCAGGGCGAGAGCGGCGTGCAAATGCTGGACCCGCAGTACCTGCAGGCGGCGCGCGAGATCTGCAGCAGGGAAGACTGGTTGTTTATGCTGGATGAGGTGCAAACCGGCAATGGCCGTACCGGCACCTATTTTGCGTACCAGGGTCTCGACCTGATACCGGATGTGGTCACCACCGCCAAGGGCCTCGGCAATGGCGTGCCTATCGGTGCCTGCCTGGCGCGCGGCGCGGCAGCACAGGTGTTTGGCGCGGGTCATCACGGCTCTACGTTTGGCGGCAATCCGCTGGCGTGTGCAGCCGGCCTGGCGGTTGTCCGCACCATTGCTCAGGATGGTTTGTGCGCCAACGCTACCGCGATGGGGCAATTGATTGCCGACACCCTGCGCGCAGAGTGCGCCGGCGTGAAAAACGTCACCGCTATACGCGGGAAGGGGCTGATGCTGGGTATCGAACTGCGCAAGGACTGCGGCGAACTGGTGCAGCGCGCAATGGATGCCGGCCTGCTGATCAATGTCGCCGGCGGCAACACCGTACGCTTGCTGCCACCCTTGGTGATCAGCGAAACCGAAGCCCGCGACCTGGCCGGCGGCGTCGCCGACCTGATCCGCAATTTTGACTGAGCGCGCCCCCGGGGCTTAACAGGACTGGCCATGTCAGCTACTCGACACTTTTTAACCCTGCTGGACTTCAGCCCCGCGGAGTTGCAGCAACTCATTCAACGCGGCATTGAAATGAAACGCGAGCACCGCGCCGGTCAAGACCAGCGCGCGTTCCCGGGCAGCGTCCTGGCCATGATTTTCTCCAAATCATCCACCCGCACCCGGGTGTCGTTTGAGGCGGGAATCACGCATCTTGGGGGACACGCCATGTTCCTGTCCCCGCACGACACCCAACTGGGCCGCGGCGAACCGATTGAGGACAGTGCCCGGGTGATCTCCTCCATGGTGGATATCGTGGTCATCCGCACCTTTGGGCACGACATTGCGCAGCGTTTTGCGGCTAATTCTACGGTACCGGTTATCAACGCGCTGACCGATGATTACCACCCCTGCCAGCTGCTCGCAGACATGCAGACCTGGGTCGAACAACGCGGCAGCATCGCCGGCAGGACGGTGTGCTGGGTCGGGGACGGCAACAATATGTGCCAGTCCTACATCAATGCGGCCAGGCAATTCGATTTTGAACTGCGCATCGCCTGCCCGCCGGGCTTTGAACCCGACAGCGAGTTACTCAAGGCGAACAGGGATCGGGTGCACATCGAGCACGACCCGGCGGTGGCCGCCAGGGACGCAGACCTGTTGGTAACGGATGTCTGGGCATCCATGGGCCAGGAGGAGGAGCAACTCGAACGCGCCCGGTTGTTCAAGCCCTACCAGGTCAACAGTGAACTGATGAGCCTGGCCGCCAGCGACGCGCTCTACATGCACTGCCTGCCGGCGCACCGCGGTGAGGAAATCAGCGCTCAGCTGATGGATGCGCCCGATACCGTGATCTGGGATGAAGCGGAGAACCGCCTGCACGCGCAGAAGGCGCTGGTAGAAGCATTGCTGTTGAGCAATCGCGCCTGAGCCCTGCCGGCGACAACAGGCAGAAATACTACCAAAAATATTTTCCCAGCACCGCCGCACCGGCGAATTGCCCTCCCTCCAGAAGCGCCCCGCAAGCGAATCAAGGCCTGCAAGGTAAGTAGGTGCAGACACACAAAACTGTGTACAAGTTATCCACAATATAAACCCAGGCTAATTCCCTTGCATTGCGTCGGCAGGCGCATTATCTTGTATCCGAGTGAGGCATATACCCCCATATATTGGGTATAGCGGCCAAAGTACGAATAACAAATTCATAAATTTGGCCGCCGAGGCAGGGATTACTCCCAGCACCCGCCCCAGGGAGATTATCCCGCAATGCGGCGGTGTGCGGCCGGTACAGGAAAGCTTCGCCACGCGGTAACCCATATAAAGCCAAAATCGGCACTTCGGAGAGAGCATGCAAACAGAGACCAACCACGACGGCGCCCCCGCCGCAAAGACCACCCCACCCCGGCAATCACCCGCCGCCAGCGGCGCCCTCGCCGCCACCGCCCCGGGACAATTACGCGTTATCAAGCGCAACGGCACCGTCGTTCCGTTTGAAGCCAGCAAAATAGCCGTGGCCATCACCAAGGCATTTCTCGCAGTGGAAGGCGGACAGGCCGCAGCGTCCAGCCGCATTCATGAGACAGTGGCCAAACTGACCTCAATGGTCATGGGTACCTTCCAGCGCCGCATGCCTTCGGGCGGCACCATCCACATTGAAGACATACAGGATCAGGTAGAGCTGTCGCTGATGCGTTCCGGGGAGCATAAAATCGCCCGGGATTACGTTATCTACCGCGATCGGCAGGCCCAGAAACGCGCTGCCAAGCAGAACCTGTCGCCCGCCACACAGGCAGCCGCAGGCAATATCACCGTGGTTCAGGCCGACGGCAGCCGCGCCCCGCTGGACATCGACCGCCTGCACACTATCGTCAGCGAAGCCTGCTACGACCTGACCGATGTCAGCGAAACCGAAATCCTGGACCAGGCCCTGAAGAACCTCTATGACGGCGTCAGCCAGAATGAACTGAGCACGTCGCTGGTCATCACCGCCCGCACCATGATCGAGCAGGAGCCCAATTACAGCTTCGTCGCCGCCCGCCTGCTGTGTGACAACCTGCGCAGTGAAGCACTGGGCTTCCTGAATGTGGCTGACAGCGCCACACAACACGACATGGACACACTGTACGCCAGGGCGCTGCCCGCCTATGTGACAAAAGGCATCGAACTGGAACTGCTGGCGCCGAAACTGCAGGAATTCGACCTGGAGCGACTGGGCCAGGCGCTGCTGCCCGAACGCGACCTGCAATTCACCTACCTCGGCCTGCAGACGCTCTACGACCGCTATTTTATCCACAGCGACAATACCCGCATTGAACTGCCGCAGATCTTCTTCATGCGCGTCGCGATGGGGCTGGCTGCGGAAGAGGACGACATGAACGCCAGGGCCATCGAGTTCTACCAGCTGCTGTCGTCCTTCGATTACATGAGCTCCACGCCGACCCTGTTCAACGCCGGTACGCTGCGCCCGCAGTTGTCATCCTGCTACCTCACCACGGTTCCGGACAACCTCCACGGTATTTACGGTTCTATCCAGGACAACGCCATGCTCTCCAAGTTCGCCGGCGGACTGGGCAATGACTGGACACCCGTGCGCGCGCTGGGCGCCTATATCAAGGGGACCAATGGCAAGTCCCAGGGTGTGGTGCCGTTCCTCAAGGTCGTGAATGACACGGCCGTTGCTGTCAACCAGGGCGGCAAGCGCAAGGGCGCCGTGTGCGCCTACCTCGAAACCTGGCACCTGGATATCGAGGAGTTCGTGGAACTGCGCAAGAATACCGGCGACGATCGCCGCCGCACCCACGATATGAATACCGCCAACTGGATACCCGATCTCTTCATGCAGCGGGTGTTCGACGGCGGCGAGTGGACTCTGTTCTCGCCCAACGATGTGCCCGAGTTGCACGATCTTTACGGCAGGGCCTTCCAGGAGCGCTACGAGCACTACGAGGAGTTGGCGCGCACCGGCAAGCTGAAGCTGCACAAAACAGTTAAAGCCGAAACCCTGTGGCGCAAGATGCTGGCCATGCTGTTCGAGACCGGCCACCCCTGGATGACGTTCAAGGATCCGTGCAACCTGCGCTCGCCGCAGCAGCATGTGGGTGTCGTGCACTCTTCCAACCTGTGCACGGAAATCACGCTCAACACCAACAAGGATGAGATCGCCGTCTGCAACCTGGGCTCGGTTAACCTGCCCCAGCATATGGACGAGAACGGCCTCAACCTGGAGAAACTGCAGAACACGGTGCGCACAGCGGTACGCATGCTCGATAACGTCATCGATATCAACTACTACTCCGTGCCCCAGGCCGAGGCCTCAAACCTGCGTCACCGCCCTGTGGGTCTGGGCCTGATGGGTTTCCAGGACGCGCTGTACAAACAGCACCTGGCCTATGGCTCTGAGGAGGCTGTGCAGTTTGCGGATAACTCGATGGAGGCCATCAGCTACTACGCGATCCAGGCATCCAGCGAGTTGGCCGCTGAGCGCGGCGCCTACTCCAGCTACGAGGGTTCACTGTGGAGCCAGGGTATCTTCCCGCTGGATTCACTGGACAGGCTAATCGAAGAGCGCGGTGAAAAGTACATCAATGTCGACAAGAGCTCCACGCTCGACTGGGCGACCCTGCACGACACCGTCAAGGCGCAGGGCATGCGCAACTCCAACGTGATGGCGATCGCACCTACCGCGACAATCGCCAACATCACCGGCGTGTCACAGTCGATCGAGCCGACCTACCAGAACCTCTACGTCAAATCGAACCTCTCTGGCGAATTCACCGTCGTCAACCCCTACCTGGTGCGCGACCTGAAAGAGCGTGGCCTGTGGGACCAGGTGATGGTAAACGACCTCAAATACTACGATGGCAGCGTACAGGCTATCGACCGTATTCCCGAGGACCTGAAAGCCATCTACTCGACCGCGTTCGAGGTAGAGCCGCGCTGGCTGGTGGAATCGGCCAGCCGTCGGCAGAAGTGGATAGACCAGGCCCAGTCACTGAACCTGTACATCAACAATGCCAACGGCAAGAAGCTGGATGTCACTTACCGTATGGCCTGGTTCAGCGGCCTGAAAACCACTTATTACCTGCGCTCACTGGCGGCCACCGGCGCAGAAAAGTCGACCATCAACACCGGCACCCTGAATGCCGTGTCAAAAGGCGCACCCAGCGAAGGCGGACCGGCACCTGTGCCACAGGCCTGCTCACTGGATGATCCGGACTGCGAGGCCTGCCAGTAGGCAGGCCGACACAATAACGAGAACTGTGACTACATCAAGAAATCAGGAAGGCAACGCAATGTTAAGTTGGGATGATTACCACAAAGAAGAAGAGGCGGCGAGCAGCGCCGCTAAATCCATCAATGCAGCGGCAACGCTGGAAGCCGTCAAGCCGGCTGTAGCAAAACCACCGGCGGCCAAACAGGCAGCGCCACAGCCTGCCAGGCAGAACAATGTTCCAGTAGAAGCGCCGATAGAAGAAATCGATGCGCAGGCAGCCGCCGAAGCCGTCAAGGCAGCCGAAGACGCTGTGGACCATATGGATGTCGCACCCGGCCTGGAAGCGCTGGAAATGGGCGCCGCCCGCGTCTCGGTAGACGAAAAGGCAATGATCAATTGCCGCGCCGACCTCAATCAGCTGGTGCCGTTCAAATACGAGTGGGCCTGGCAGAAATACATCGACGGTTGCGCCAACCACTGGATGCCCCAGGAAATCAACATGACCGCCGATGTGGCAACCTGGAAAAACCCCGAGGGTTTGACCGACGACGAGCGCCGCATCGTGCAGCGCAATCTCGGTTATTTCTCCACGGCGGATTCCCTGGTCGCCAACAACCTGGTGCTGGCGATCTACCGGCTGATCACCAACCCCGAGTGCCGCCAGTACATCCTGCGCCAGGCCTTCGAGGAAGCGATTCACACCCACGCCTACCAGTACTGCATCGAGTCGCTGGGCATGGACGAGGGCGAAGTGTTCAATATGTACCGGGAAATTCCCTCGGTGGCAAAGAAAGCCGCATGGAGCCTCAGCCACACCCACGAGCTGAGTGACCCCACCTTTAAAACCGGCACTCACGAGGCGGACCAGACACTGCTGCGCAACCTGATCGGCTTCTACGCCGTGACCGAAGGCATCTTCTTCTACTGCGGCTTTACCCAGATCCTCTCCATGGGCCGCCGCAACAAGATGACTGGCGTGGCCGAACAGTTCCAGTACATCCTGCGCGACGAGTCCATGCACCTGAACTTCGGCATCGACGTGATCAACCAGATTAAACTGGAAAATCCACACCTGTGGACGAAAGAATTCCAGCAGGAAGCCATCCAGATGATTGTGGAAGGTACCCAGCTGGAGATTGAATACGCCCGCGACACCATGCCGCGCGGCGTACTGGGCATGAATGCAGCCATGATGGAAGAGTACCTGCACTTCATCGCCAACCGACGCCTGTCGCAACTGGGCCTGCCCGAGCAGTATCCGGGTGCACAAAACCCGTTCCCCTGGATGTCGGAAATTATGGACTTGCGCAAAGAGAAAAACTTCTTCGAAACACGAGTAATCGAATACCAGACGGGCGGCGCCCTGACCTGGGATTGATACGGACTAATAGGGGAATCTCACATGGCGAGTAGCGACAAAACACCAACCGAAACAGAAACCATCCTGATGGCGCTGGACCAGATCAGCCAGACCATCGATGTGATGACCAGTGTCGTGGGCCGGTTGCGCAATTACATGCAGCAGCAGGAAGCGGCGGCAGCTGACCAGAAAAAGGAATTGCAGGCGGAGATGCGGGGGGATCGGATACTGCATTAGGGATATTTGGGGTCAGAGTAAAAACTCCAATGCGATGTTCGGCGAAACTCCGGACATCGGGAAGCAGAGAGTTTTTACTCTGACCCCAATAATGCTAGTGCAATCCCCCCAACGCTTGCCACCATCCGTTTATATCCGCGTCGTATTCGTACGATTGAATGTTGTCTGGTGTACCGTCGAGATCGGAATCAATCACCTGGCGAATCAAAATGTCATTCGCATCATACGTATAGACAGTCATAGTATCTGTAGAGCCGTCGCCGCCAAAGTCTATTTCCTGACGAACCCTATTACCTCTCGCGTCATAAGTGTAGATGGTAACGCTGTCAAAGACCCCGTCACCATCACCATCTGCTTCGAGGCGAATCACGTTGCCGTCGCTATCGTACTCAAAATTCGCGGCTCTTACGTTTTCTGGAGTGCCATCGCCATCCGTATCATCCTCGTAGCGGGTTTGGCTGCCTCGTGCATCGTAGGTGTATGTCTGTGTGCGATCCGGCTTGCCATCATTATCGTAGTCCCACTCCTCGCGAAGCAACCTGCCCTCGGCATCGTAAGCAGTACTCTGCGTCCTTTCGATCGAACCATTAGCGCCGTCATCTTCCTCATAGAGGATGCGTTTTCCATCGGCATCATTCGTATAGAGGAGGATAACGTCCAACGTGCCGTCCCGATCGTAGTCGTATTCCTTGCGCAACAGGTTGTCATTTGCGTCGTAAGTCCAGGTACTGAGACTGGATCGACGGAATTCGCCGGGCAATACATCACGGAAAATTTCTGAGCCATCGCGGGTGTAGGTCCAGGTGAACCGGCCAGCGGTATTTTCAATGGTAACCGGACGCCCGCTGGCATCATAATCAGTAAAGCCGAATGCGGTTAGCCCCCGAAACTTTTCGTATTTCTCATAGCGGGTTTCATTTCCATAGGTGCCATAAGTATACGTTTCCAGAACCTCGGGCATGTCGTCCTCATCATTGTGCAATTCCATGCGCGTTAGATTCCCTTCAGAATCGTACGTAAAAACGCGGTAGCTCTCTGGGGTACCATCGGCATTGTAATCGTATCCATAGCCAGTTTGATTGCCGTTGGTATCGTACGTGTAGCTGGATATCTCGTTCGCGATACCGTCTCCATCTCCATCGGATTCCCATCGCGTTCGTTTTCCTTCATCGTCAAACTCGAAGGTGCTTACATAGTCATAGACACCACCCCCTGGACTAACGCTGGATATAACACGCAGGGCTCGAAGCTTGCTGTCTATACCCAGGCTTGCATAGAGGTGTGTCATCGCACGCCACGGTTTGCGTACTTGTCGGGCATTATCCAAAAGTCCTTGAGACTTGGCGTCACCCAGCACCTTCCTAAAACCGAGTTCGTTGGTGAAATCATCCCAGTGCTGATGGAAATCGACGCTATCGGCAGTGAACAGCGCCGCAACACCGGCGGCTATTTCGATGCCATTGCCCGGGTCGCCGTCTGTATCCAATGTCTGGAGAAGCCTGGCGAGATTGATAACTGTATTGAAGCTTGGCCTGAACTGCCCGTCTTCCCAACGACTGCCTGTCAAATTGGTGAGAGTGGTTTCCAGTTCAAGGCCAACCAGGGGTTCCACCCCATCGACCAGGTCAAACAGGGTGATGGTTTCGGTACCGGGTGCATGCCCCAACAGCTGGGCGCCGATATAGAGGCTGACTGTTTCGCCTTCCAGGTACTCAAACTGGCCGTTGCTGCCCGTGATTCCGGATTGTGTAGCCGTCTTGTAGCGAATACCCGACACGGGGCCATCAACGAACTGGCCGGCCAGCGCAGCAGGACTGCCCACGCCTGAATTGTCGCCGCTATCACCACCGCCACCACCGCCTCCGCATGCTGTGAGCGAAACGATAAGTGAACCGAGAAACAGGTTTTGGAGCAGCGGTGATAGCACAATGAAATCCTTCATCCTTGAAAAAAAGCGCTTACATAATACATACAGGAAGGCGGCTACGCGACAACCGGTATATGGGGTCAGAGGAGCGGACAGAGCACACCCCTATACTTGTTCTGTGCGCGTTTCGGCGGAACGTTTTCCGATTATAAAGACAACTGTTTTAATACCTAAATTGCCAAACAGCCTTGACGAGGCTGCGCAGTAGGGGGATTGCAACTGGCATATAGCAATATGACCCATTCGGGTGCTCACCTGAACCGGCTCTATGATTTTAGTTGACGTAGGCCAAATCTGCATGGATAGTCCACGCGAAAAATACGGGACACTACCAGGCAGCTCAACGAAAGGATTTCGATCATGCGCCCAGTCTTTTTTCTGCTGCCTATTCTCCTGTCAACACTAACCCTTGGCGCCTGCGGGGGCGGGGGTGGTGGCGGGGGTGCTTCTTATTCCAGCGCAGGCGGCGACAACCCACAACCGGTAGTCGAACCCCCGCCCGTTGATCCACCTGTTGATCCACCTGTTGATCCGCCCGTTGATCCGCCCGTTGATCCGCCCGTTGATCCGCCCGTTGATCCGCCCGTTGATCCGCCTGTTGATCCGCCTGTTGATCCGCCTGTTGATCCGCCTGTTGATCCGCCTGTTGATGGCGTTATCCCCAGGCCCGTCTTCGAATCACCACCGAACATCATTGTAATCCTGGCTGATGATTTGGGTTACGGGAGCCTGAACAGCTATGGGGCCTACAGCGAGCTGATCCAAACCCCTCGTATCGATAGCCTGGCCGCGGAAGGTGTCCGGTTCACTGACGCTTACGCTCCCAGCTCGATCTGCTCCCCGACACGGTATGGACTCCTTATGGGGCGCTATCCGTGGCGCACAGCGAAAAAAGAGGATGTTGTACAAGCGTACGATCCTTTGTGGCCAAGCACACAGAGTATAAGTTTGCCCAAGTGGCTCAAGTCGCTCGGATACGCAACCGCAACGATAGGCAAGTGGCACCTGGGTTACGGAACGGAGCGCCACAAGCCGGATATTGTGCAATTTGTAAACACACTGATGCCCGGCCCCGAAGCGCTGGGATTTGATTACAGCTTCAATGTGCCCCATAACCACGGCGACCTGTTCGGCGTGTACTTTGAAGACGGCAAAGTGGTCGGCTATGACGAGCAGGGTCAACTCGTTGGCCTGCGATCAACGGAGAAGAAAGCCTACGGCAACACACACTTTGACGTGCCCTTTCTCGGTTTTGACGTACCGCAGCGGGTAGATGAACTCGTCACTGAACAAATCACCACGCGGGCTATTCAGTGGATGGGGCAAATGGTCGAGGAAGGCGATAAGCCCTTTTTCCTTTACTTCACGCCAGTGGCTGTCCACAACCCTATAACCCCCTCGGCAGAGACGTCCGGCACCAGTGCGGTCGGTTCATATGGAGACTTCATCCACGACCTCGACAATTCGATCGGCAGGGTTTTGGATAGCCTCGATGACCTGGGGATTAGCGATAATACCATCGTGATCTTCACCAGTGACAACGGGGGTGCTGTTTCATCCACTGCTGGCACGCCGCAGCAACTGGCCGTCCAGAATGGCCTCGCCATCAACGGTTCGTTGAGGGGCGCCAAGCTCTCAATCTGGGAGGGAGGTACCCGGGTGCCCTTGTTGGTACGAATACCGGGCGCTGCCCGAGCCAAGGGTGGGCGATCGTCAGATGCGCTGGTAAACCTGACGGATATCTTTGCAACGCTGGTGGATCTGGTAGGTAACGGCACTTCGCTGTCCGGTGATGTCGCCCCTGACAGCATCAGCTTCCTGCCCGCAATGCTAAACAAGGAGGGCCTGCGCACCAGTACAGTGACGGCAAGTTCTCGCGGCATCCTCGCCATTCGCAGTGGGGACTGGAAGTGGATAGAGGGTAAACTCCCTGAAGGATCAACTTCCATTCCAATCCGGCCTGCCCCCCGTGATGAAGGCAAGCCCCAATTGTACAACCTGGCTGACGACCCTCGGGAAACAACGGACCTGGGAGCTTTCAACCCGGATATCGTCGATCAATTGCAGCGGGAACTGAGTGCTATTCGGGGATATTCAGAGCCAGAGTAAAAACGGCGTGCGGCAATTAAGCGTGAGAGTTTTTACTCTGACCCCAAATATGGGAGCTAGGGCAATGGGCGATAGAACCAGCCGCCGACAACGCCGTGTATTCCGCTTACGGCTGTGTCGCAATCCACGACGCCGTTAGAGAATGGCCCAATCGTACGGACGCGGCTTTCAAGACTCCAGGAACGCCATGTCGAAGGGACATCACTGTTCTGGCTGATATGAAACTCTCCCACATCCGGATGTTGCATGCCCGTTTCGACAAACATTGAGCACCCACGAGTATAGCCCGCGATTGCCAGGTGGCTGTTGACAGTGCTGGTGTGCCACCAGCCATCCGACCAGAAGAGATCGTGCCACTGTATGTCGAGTGTATTTTTTGCATCCGGGCCAGGCCCCAATAGTTCAGAGCCAATGTAGTGATTGAAAAGGGCGTTCAGGTCGTCACTCGAAGCCCATGTCCAGCCATCCATACGATAACCATTGAGTGTTCCACTACATACGCCATCGGGACAGGCTGCCGCTATCTCTGATCGTGTCACCTCTTTAAACAAGACAGGTTGAGCCCACTCCCTGCCGGCGACAGTGACCGTGGCTGGAATCGGTGCCGGGCTGGCCTTCCGGACATAGACGGGCATCAAATAGTACGTTTTGTTCGAGGCGATCACGGCTTCTATAGCGGCATTCCCGGCAGAACCGACATTGCTTACGAAGCAGGTGGGATTGGTAGACTCGGGACAAAGGAAGTTGGGACCCCCACTCCATTTGACGAACTGCCATCCATCGCGAGGAATTGCGGTGAAAGTGTCAGAATAATTGGTATCAGTCACCTGAGATACGCACACAAACCCCGAATCCTGGGAATAATAGTTTGCACAGACTCCGTCGCTCCACTGGACAGACCCGCCTTCCGGCACCACCACCGCAATTTTACAGCCTGTGACAAGGCCAATAACTGCGGCTAGCGCGATGACTTTAATAATGTTTGTCACTATTAGGCTCCATGGGGAATCAGGAATTTTGGTTCAGGGATATTTGGGAAGGAATATTTGGGGTCAGAGTAAAAATATCAGTGATATTTTTACTCTGACCCCAAATATCCATGACCCCAAATATCCAAGTTAAAACAGCCGTTCTCAGGCAAACTGAAAATTCGCCGCAGTAAATGCGTTATAGGTGCGTTCCAGATCTTCCGCCGTGGCCGCCATCGGCGCGATGATGTGGGTGTGCACGCCGCCGTCCGCATCTTCCTGAATACGTGCGCGTATCTCGTCCTCAGAGCCGATAATGGCGATCTCGTCAATCAACTCATCGGTAAGCGCGCTGGCGGTTTTCTCGCGATTCTTCTCGGCCCAGCCCTCTTCAATGGTCTTCGCGGCGTTTTCATAGCCTGCCCAGGCCAGGAATTTGTTGTACACCGGTGTGGCGTAGTAAGGCCCGAAGGCGGCGCGGAATATCTCCCTGCCCATGGCCTTGTCATCGGTACACAGCACCATCGCACGGTTCACCACTTCAATGTCCTGCCAGCTTTTACCGGCGTTTTCTGCGCCGCGTTTTAACGCCTCCATCATTTTTGGCAGGGCCCCTTTGGGCCACAGGTTGAAAATGACACCATCGCCCACCTCCGCCGCCATCTCAATCATCTTCGGGCGCAGCGCGCCAATGTAAATCGGCGGCGGGTTTTCTGCGGGTGCCTGGCGGTAGCCGCGGCTGTAAAGCGTCTCACCCTGGAAATCCGTCTTCTCTCCCTTAAGCATCTGCCGCACCAGCTGCGCGGTTTCTTTGACGCGGGTGCGCGGCTTGTCGAGCGGTATACCATTCCACTGCCCCATAATCGTCTGGCTGGATGAGCCGAGGCACATAATAAAGCGATCCGGTATCACCTGGCTGATCACATTGGCGGATGCCGCGAGCACAGAGGGGCTGCGGGTATAGACCGGTGTAACCGCCACGCCGATGCGAATAGTCCGGGTATAGTGTCCAACAGCGGCTATCTGCGTGAGGGTGTCGGGCGCGCCGGAATCGCTGAACCAGGCATCGGGGATGCCGTTGTCCTCCGCCCATTTCAGGCGCTCTATGGTATCCGAGATATTGGGTCCCGCTGGAAGCGTGATAGCGATACGTTTTTTCAGCGTCATGTTATTTTCCCTGGAAGACGGCCGTGTCATTTCAGCGACTAGTATATATGCCAGTGCGGCTTTATGGTGCAATGAATACTACAGCTGAGGCACCCGACTTTGCATAAGATCCTTATTTTTGGCAATTCCGGCTCCGGCAAATCCACGCTGGCAATACAGCTCTGCAGAGAGCGCGGCCTGGCACACCTGGACCTGGATACGCTGGCCTGGTTACCCGGCAACCCGCCAGAACGAAAACCCCTGCCAGAGTCACAGCTCGCTATCGAAGAATTCATGTCGTCAAACGACACCTGGGTAATCGAAGGGTGCTATGGCGACCTGCTCGACATGGCTGTGCCGCACGCGGATGAAGTCATCTTTATGAATCTCCCCGTACCATCGTGCATTGAGAATGCCAGGAACCGGCCATGGGAACCGCACAAATATGCCTCCCGGGAAGAACAGGACGGCAATCTTGCCATGCTGATTGACTGGATTGCACAGTACCCTACCAGACAGGACGTTTGCTCGGAATCAGCGCACAGAACGCTCTATGACGCTTTCGCGGGAAAGAAACGCATGTATACCCGCAATAGCTGATACTCGCGCCTATCTGGAAGCGCATTCGAGCTACTGCGCCACACGCAATCGTTATAGAATAGTGCGCCTGTACCCCCCACAGCAGCCAAAGGCGGCTTACCGCATGAAGTTACTCGTTCGCAATCTCGCCCGCAGCACCACCGAAGAAGACGTTAAAGCGCTTTTCGAGCAGTTTGGCGCCGTACAATCCTGTGATCTGGTAGCAGATAAAGTCACCGGGGGCTCTAAGGGCTTCGCCTTCGTGGAAATGCCGAAAACCGGGGAAGCCAAGGCCGCGATGCAGAACCTGAATAATCGGACGATAGACGCCAACAAGATTCGTGTGAAGAAGGCAGAGAAAAAGCCAGAGTAACAAAGTGGTCCGATTAGACAGGCAGACACTTCATGCATAATGAGCAAGCGAATAACCCTTTACACGGACTCACGCTGGAGAAAATTGTCACTCGGCTGGAGGAGCACTATGGCTGGGATGGCCTGGCACAGAAAATTTCCATACAGTGTTTCAAGAGTGATCCATCGATAAAATCATCGCTGACGTTTCTCCGCAAAACACCGTGGGCCAGGAACAAGGTGGAGGCTTTGTATATCTCAACTTTTGCACAAAAATCGCCGTGGGAAAACTCCCCGTACCGGTAAGCATGTGCACAACAGGGGAAACGCCAGTGGACAACCTCTTTGACTTTATCCCAAAGGATACCGGCGACGAGATATTCAACGAGCTGGTCAGGGCAGACCACGTCAGGATTGAAAGAATTATCTCCAGGGGGCACGCATCCCCAGCCTCGGGCTGGCACGACCAGGAGGAGACCGAATGGGTTGTAGTCCTCAAGGGTGCGGCTATTATAACCTTCGATAACGGCGAAGAAGTGAACTTGCAAATGGGCAGCCACCTCACGATTGCGGCGCACAGAAAACACAGGGTGACATGGACAAGTCCGGATACAGAAACGATATGGCTGGCTGTCCACTACCGGTAAACGCACCGAATCGGATTCTGCAACCGCAACCAAGAACTGGCCATCGAAACCCATGAAACGATACCTGCTCTGGGACAACGACGGCGTTCTTGTCGACACCGAATACTGGTATTTCAAAGCCACGCAGCGCGCACTGGCAGAGCTGGGCGTGAGCCTTGATGAAGCAACCTATCTGCAACGCATGGTCCGCGGCGCGTCCAGCCAGGAATTGGCCGAGGCGGCAGGGGTCGACCCGAAAGACATTGCCGCGAAATGGCAACAGCGCAACGCGTATTACGAGGCGTACCTGGTAAATGAGGCCATTGAAATTGAAGGCGTAGCGAGCGTACTGGAGGTACTTGCCAGAAGTCACAGAATGGCCATTGTCACGACATCAACACGGACACACTTTGAGCTGATCCACAACAGCAGGAACCTGGTTCAGTATATGGACTTCGTACTCACCCGGGAGGACTATGTGTCCTCCAAACCGGATCCGGAGCCGTATCTCCTCGCACTCAATAAGTTTGGTGCCAGCGCCGACGAATGCCTGGTGATAGAGGATTCGCAGCGCGGCCTGCAAGCGGCGCTCGCCGCGGGTATCGAATGCGCCGTGATCCACAATGCGTTCACATCGAGCCACGATTTCACGGGGGCGAGCCACAGGCTCAACTCACTGGGCGAATTGACCGGACTACTGCATGACTGACAGAAATAATCGCAATGCGTATCCAGTTGACCTTCGCGATTTACTGGCGCGGGCAAGTTTACTGCTGTCCCTTACACTCCTGGTTGCGCTAACAGCACCCGCATACGCCAGCCCATACACCCCAGCCAACCCCCACACCCTGTCCAAGGCAACGACCTGGCTGGTCGGGCCCGAGCGAAAACTGAAGACACCTGGCGAAGCGGCGAGGCTCGCCAAATCGGGCGACACCGTCGAAATCGATGCCGGCGTGTACCGCAATGACTATGCCGAGTGGGTACAGGAAAACCTCACCATACGTGGCGTTGGCGGCATGGCGCACCTGCAATCCACCGAGCTTATTCCCAACGGCAAGGCCATCTGGATCGTGAGTGGCAACAACACCGCAATAGAAAACATCGAGTTTTCCGGTGCTCGTGTTCCCGACACCAACGGTGCCGGTATCCGCCACGAGGGCGGCAATCTCACACTGCGCAATACCTACTTCCACCACAACGAATTTTCCGTACTGACAGGCGCATACCCCGAAGCCAGCCTGGACATCCTGTCCTCGCGCTTCTGGTTTCAAAAACGCGAGGGCACGTTCAGTCACGGCATCTACGTTGGGGCCCTGAAACGATTTACGCTGACGGGCAGCCATATCAAGGGCACAGACCGCGGCCACCAGATCAAATCACGCGCGCTGCAAAACCACATCCTGTACAACCGCATAGAAGACGTCGCGGGAGGTAACTCCAGTCGGCTGGTGGACCTGCCCAACTGCGGATTGAGCTTCATTATCGGCAACGATATGCAACAGGCAGAAAGCACAGAAAACATCGACGCGATAGGTTACGGTGCGGAGGGCTGCGACGGGCGCAGTGCTCGCCAGCGCCGCCTGTTCGTGGTGAACAACACCTTCGTGAACGAGGCCCTGAACGGCACACTGGTGAAAAACCACACCGATGGCGACGTCCTCGTCGCGAACAACCTGATCTTTGGGGGCGGGTACTTCCTGTTGGGTAAAGGCGTGCAGGAGAACAACGTATCCATCAACCTCGGTTTTCGACAGCCCGGAAGCTGGGCTGCCCCAGCGGACGCAGGCGCCATCGACGCGGCGCTGGCGCTGCCAGAGGAGGAAAGCGTTTCCCTGGTACCGGTAATGGTATTCGATCCGCCACTGGGGACCGCTCCGCGCGCCACCGAGGGCCCACTCGATATCGGTTCCCGCGAAGCCCCCCGATAGGGGGTCAGCGCTCAGGACTCAGGGCCGCGCCCGGGCTGTCAGCAGTTCATCGATACGCAGCAGGGCCGCCTCCAACTCAGCACTTCGAAGCCCCGTTCCCCTGAAGTACTCCTGGGCCATCGGTGCAATCCCGCTGCGCGCAGGCAGGGGCTCACCCTCCTCCAGCATGCGATAAAGCGTCGGTAAAAAAATGAATTGCAGCCACTGCGGCAACGTGAGTGTATCCACGCAAAAAGGCTGTTCAGAAGCCAGCGCCGCCGCGCTGGGAGGCACATTGTCCCACTGCCCGAGCTGGCGCAACTGCGCCTCGATATCGATAAGTACCGCTGCTATCTCTGTCTGCATGCTCACCCGTTTCAAGAACTGCGACGCGGCAAAGGCCACGATGCCAGCCAGCCCTAGGGCCGACCCAATACCAGAGCGTGATAGTAACCGATAGCGAAAAAACAGACAGCTTGTGCTTTGACCCATTGCCACTATCGGGATATTCTTGCGCTCCCCTCAGCCGGTATCTGTCGAGCGGGCGCATGTCATCATGCGGGTGTAGTTCAATGGTAGAACGGCAGCTTCCCAAGCTGCATACGTGGGTTCGATTCCCTTCACCCGCTCCACTGCGACTTTCCAGGGACTTCCAGAAAAGACCGAGGAACGTCGCAAGTGATTGTCACGGTTCAGCTTTTTCACCATCGCTGAATCCAGTG